>CAZVFT010000012.1:0-35634 GCA_964626495.1 uncultured bacterium | reverse complement strand
ATAGGTGCCAGGTTGGACTAAGACAGTGTCGCCGTTAATGGCAGCGCCTATTCCAGCCTGGATGGTAGCGTAGTCGCCGGGGACATGAATTGTAGTTGCCAGTATTTCCTGGTTCATGGCAAGAATTAAGAATGTTAATATAAATAGACCTGCATTGATCCGTGATTTCATATTTTTACTCCTGAAATGGTTATCATAATCAACCTTGCGAAGGTTCGAAACCTTCGCAAGGTTTAATTCCTTATCCTGCTTGCCCTGTAAGGAGGTACGATTGTATCGGGGTAAGAAGCTTGCGTTGTAGACACTCCTTCTGAGCGACTGTACAGGGGGTGAGTTCCCACCTCCAGGATTCCCTCCAAAACACTGTCTAAATTATTCTCGACATCCTCAGATGTACAGCGATAAAATCGCACACCATATCCTTCTATCATCTCCTGACGCATCCTGTCATATTCCTGTATATCTGTCTTTCTGTGAATCCCTCCATCAATTTCTACGACTAAACGTTTCTCGTGGCAGTAGAAATCAACAACGCTGCGTCCAAATGGATGCTGCCGGTAAAACTTCAGTCCGGCTAACTTCCGGTTTCGTAACGCCTGCCACAATATTTCTTCCGATTTCGTGGGGTGCTTCCGTAGTTCCCTGCAGACATATTTGATATATTCAGGTCTGTAGTGTTCCAAGAACTCTGACCTTTCAAGTTTTTTCGATCTCTGTTGTTTTTTGTTATTGGTCATGTCTTCAGTAACTCACCCCATTCACTCCGTGAAGTCCCCTCTCTTGTGAAGAGAGGGGGTGCCGAAGGCGGGGGTGAGTTCATCTTTTTTCATTAGTGACTTGGCGGTGCCGGTGGTCCGGGGAGGTCTTTCATTTCTTCCTCCAGCGTCGTCAGGTAATAGTAATACGCACCACCACCAACGGCTGCCGCAAGAGTTGTCCACAAAAGCCATCTACTTTTCTTTTTCTTGACTGGTTTAGCTTCCTCTGCTACTTCTACAACTTCCTCTTTCTCTGGCGCTTTTGTTACAACTTCTTCCACTTTCTCCTCTTCCTTAATCCCTGCCAGGTCTTTAGCTACAACCTCTAACAATCCAAGCAGTCCCTCCACTTCCCCACGGTGATCCCGTTTGGAGACTCGTTCGATTCCTCCGGTGAGGACATCAAACATCCGTACATCTACTGTGAATAGTTTGCCGATTTTCCCAATGCTGCCCGTTACCATTTTTTGTACTCCCAGTAGTTTACCTACCTCCACTGCACACTCCGCGGATGTACATCCTGTTTGTTGAAAGCCCTGTTCTTCAAGTATCATTTCCATCTGTCCACGTTCCACAACCATAAAAACGCCAATATCCACCATCTCTGAACGAAGGCGGTCTGTCAGCGTTGCTGCTTCCATGGCAGAAATACCAAGCCCCTCAAGATTGAGGATAGCAACATTCAACTTTTCAGCTTCCTGCGAAAATATCCGCACGGGAAACGTAGCAGTAAAAATGGTCCAGGCAAGTAAGATGGAAAGCGGTTTTATAATAAACTTCATATGAATTCCCTTTTTTATTCTTCCATTAGTGAGTCTACTCCAGAAACCGCTAATCAGTCAAGAGCCTGACAGGTAGTGAGACGTTATCTTCAACAATATATGAAATCAGAAATCCCATATTTTGTGAAAATACCTTTTCGGAGTGGACTCATTAGTAATATTAACACATTTTTTACTTACATGATGTGATGTAGGTATCACATCAATATTCCATAAAATTTGTTAATTCCCCCTCAATTTTTATAGATAGATCCTTAAAAAACCTCATTCTACCAGAAACTTATCAATAACAGAGGAGAGTTCCTCTTCAAAATCGTCCCCTTCGTGAAACCCCTTTTTAATAAGTTGAATTTTCCGGTATTTGTCAATCACAAAGAGTCTCGGAAGAGAGACCACGCCATATTCCTTTTTTGCAATTCCATAGACATCAAGCAGAACGGGAATAGTTATTCCTTTTTCCTTTAAAAAGGGACCGGCTTCAGGAGAGTTCTCGTTTCCCTCCACTGTTCGTGTGGCTTCTGTGATGTCAATGAGAAAAAATTTAATATCCTTCCCCTCATATTTTTCATAAAGATTCTGCAGATGAGGAAGTTCTTTCATACACGGTTTACACCACGTGGCAAAAAAGCTTGCAACCACCACATGCCGTGTGGGTTGAGAGGCTGGGCGAGAGAGTTTTTTACCAGACCATCTGCCTAAAAGTTCGTACTCGCCTGTCGTTGTTTTTAGTGTAAATTTCGGCGCCTCGTCTCCGGGCTTCAAATCCAGTTCAACTACTTCCTCTTCATCTTCTATTTGCGGAACCTCCACTGTGATCACCTCCTGCTCAACTTGAAATGTATTATTTTCTTGAGCTAACACAAAAATAGGTATCATGAAACAGATAAGGATATACCAATAGACTTTTTTATTACACATTATTGTCACCTCCTTTTTTACTTCGTGGCTTGTAAAAATTCTCAATCAAGAACGATCATCACCCGACAGTTGGATAGGAATTGGCCCGTTCGATCGGCATCCCTTATTTTAAAAACGTCACTTGCTGCAACGACTATATCTGTTTTATTAGTCCCCTCAATGCCTGTGGCTTTAATCACCATTGGATTTCCAACAACTCTTGGGTCTTCCATCGCTTTAGCCAGATCTTTGGAATATCCTGCCACCCCGTAGTTAATGGCATACTCGCGGGTAAAATTCCCCTGACCGTACACCACAGATCCATTCTGGTCTACAATTGTTGGTGACATAGCCGGTCGGACTTCCAGTCCCTGCGCATCTATGATCAAACCAGTGATGGTTGTGGGTTTCGGAGTGGGTACAATTTCCGGGGTTGGAGTCTCCACTTCAGCAGCTGGAGGTGGAGCCACTGCATAACCGGTTGTGGGATAGATAATACTGGAAATTCCCGACATATGAACCCCCATTTCAATCTCGATAGATGTATCGCTGAGATAACGAATATCACTGCTGTAGTCAACTTTTCCGTCCCCGTTTAAATCAAGCATTTTTGCTCCTTTAACCATTCCTTCTACACTTGTTTTAATAACGTCATTTTCCACCGCTGATCCCCGCACTGTTGTTTCTGATGTCACAGTTACTGCCATAACCGCCTCTAATAGATTTCTCATGGCATCTATTTTTGCTGCTCTGACGGCTGTAGCTCTTGCCATCCCTGCATTTTGAGCCAATGGACTTATGGCACCGATGCCGGTGGCTGTCACCCAGCCATTGGAATAGTTCATGGCACCATTCTCTACCTCCTCAACAGCATCATTAGCACCCCAGCCCCACTGTTGCCCATACAGGCAAAAGCCAGCTAGTAAAATAATAGGTATAAGTGTGTTTTTCATATCAACCTCCAATAATTATTGCACAACTTTCAAAGAAATACGATTCCCGGATAGTCCGGTTATTTCAATAGGAACCGACTCGGGAGGATATTGAGTAAGAGCCATCGCCAGTCCCTGAGATTTGCCCTCGTATAATACCTGGAATTCAGCGACACCCTCTTGAAATCCCTTTTCAAAAGCATTGCGAATTCCGGGGATTGTTTGGGATTTCAAAAAAGCACCAAAATTCATGTATGCCGCAAAATCGGCATTGGAAAGAACAATAAAAACGTTAATGGTGTTTGCCTGTTGGATGCTCCACTTCCGGATCAGCTGACCAATAATATCACTTCCGAGTGTTTCCGCCGCTTCATTCATGGCATTGATACCGGCAGTAGAAGCAGATATGTGCGGTTTCTTTCCATGAGCCAGAGGTACGATAGCAAGGATTTCACCTGTATCTGCCCGTATAATCTTCCCGTTCACGTCCGCTTGTCCTGAAAACATCTTTAAATTCCCGGCTTTCACCTCACCTCCCGAGGAAATCTTTGCGGTCCCGATAACAATCACATCTGCTCCAAGCTGACTTGCAACACGAGCTGCTGCTTCAATATTGCCCCCTAATGCCTGTTCGTAATCATGCCCTTTTTTCAAAGCTGATACTAATTGCCGATCCACTACATCAAACCCCTTGTCGTAGAACATGCTCACCAGCTTCGTCTCAGCAAAATCGGTGGGAATATTGTCAATAAGGTTCTCCTCACGGATAAGAAAGATAATCTTGGGGCGATTCATCGCATTGAGAAGCGTCTGTACCGCCAGTTCATCCTGCAGTATTTGATCGATAATCTCTGTCACTTCCGCTTCAACAGTTACTACAAACAAACCATCAGGATCTTGATAACTATCTACAACCTTATATGATTTTACAAAACCCTTGGCTCTGGCATAGATATTATCTGAAAAAACCACAGAATTTTTCACAAGTGTTTCCGAGGACAGTACTGTTCCAATACCCATTTCTACTGCATTTCTTTTAGCATTTTCGATTGCGGCATCTTTACTCATCCCCATTCCTTCTACGCTGATTGTAGTGGTCTGACCGGCGAGGAAGGAAAATGTAAATAACACTAATGGTACTAATATATATAGCTTGTCCAGAAACTTTTTCATAATAACGACCTCTAATTAGATGTTCTTTGTACTATTGCAATATATTCAACTTGAGAATTTTTTACAATAAGAAAGAGGATAGTTGTGATACAAATCACCAAGTTATTAAATATATTTTATTTAACCTTGTAAGCCATTATATTTTATATGAAAATGACTTACAAAGGAAGGCTTATTATGAAACATTTCATTACGTTAATATTGATTGTACCGTTAATTCTCAGTTTAAATAATTGTGGTCCTAAATACATTCCTCAATCTGAGGTAGATATGCCCGAGTATCATTTCAAGGCAGGAATACGCTACCTTGAAAAAGGAGAGTACGCTGATGCTATCGAAGCGTTTGATCGATCAGTGGGACTGAATAAAAAGTTTGGTCCGGGATGGGCTGGGCTTGGTTTGGCTACGGGATTGAATGGCGACCTGAAACAGGGGCGCAAATTCATGGATAAAGCTCTCAAGTTCGGGAAAAAGAATCTAGATATTCATGTGTTGGCGGGGCGACTCTGGACTGCACACCGGGAAGTGAACAATAAATGGCTGAAAAAAGCAATCAAGGAATTTGAAAAAGCTCTCGATCTGAAATCAAATCATGAAGGAGCTACCTATTATCTTGGTGAGGCATATTTCTACGCTTACGAGTTCAGGAAGGCGGAAAAGGAATTCAGAAACGTGGTGGACTGGAAAGGTGACCTTGCGGGTAAAGCTGATGAAATGTGGGAACTTTCCCAGAAGATTTTAAGGGCAAAACCCGGTACTTTAGCTGGTAAGAAAATTGCAATAAAACTAAATATTGATCGGGCAGACCTAGCTGTCCTTTTTATTGAAGAATTGAAGCTGCCAGAGGTTTTTGAACGATTTCTGCCTGAAGACATTCCGGATTTCCAGACACCCAGTCAAATGACAGGGAAGACCTCCATTGCACTACCCCCAGATGTGAAAGGGATATGGGCAGAGCGTTGGATTGGAGAGGTGATGGAACTTGGTGTACTGGAACTGGATCCGGATGGAAAGTTTTACCCCGGTGAACCGTTAACGCGAGCAGGATACGCTAAAGCCGTTGCAAGAATCCTTGTGGCTGCCACACGAGATCCTGAACTTGAGACACGGTATTTTGGGGAAGATCCGTCACGGTTCGCAGATGTCTCCAGCAGTCACTACGCCTATCCCGCCATGGCTCTATGTGCTGAACGGGGCATTATGAAGGCTGACCTTATCACCGGAAAGTTCAATCCAAACGGTACTGTCACCGGTGCTGATGCTCTTCTGATTATCCGGGGAATTCAAAATTCACTGCGGATGACATTCTAAAGAAGAACAGCCTCTTTCACTCACCGTTGGCCTGCCTGCCCGAATTTGTTTAATAAACTTTTATTTGAAATCCATTGGTAAAAGGGGTCACCGACGGGAGTTATTGCATGGGATTTTGCGCTCCCCTTTCTAATTGCTCGTAACTAACATCTCCCGTAAATTTTAATTGTATACAGACCAAACAACTTTCAGGTAAACCTATATATGACAATTGTCAAAAAGACTTTATCAGTCCTATCGGTCAGACGTCCGACTGATATCAATTTCCATACCCATTATAAAATATCGAGTATGATAAGACTGCTTACCATTATTTTAACATTGGCAATAGCAATTCCGATCATTGGTCAGACAGCCGAAGAACTTTTGAATAAACAATTTCCCCTATCACAATATATTTTTCATTTACCTTCTGACCCCTTTTTTAAAGGTCGTCCTTATTACCTCGAACTTGTTTCGGATATTCCCGAGGATTCAGTAACATCCGCATCACTTTTTATTGCTACAGAAAAATCAGTAAGATACTTGGAATTCCCGTTGGAAAATTACCACGGTCTTTACCGATTTCGATATGATCCATTGAAGATAACCGGAAATGTACTAATTTATTTTTTCGTGCTTACCACAACTGACTTTGGTATCTACGCTGCTCCCCTGACTGATGAGGGGAAATTAGACCCGGTTGTGATCAAACCCGTTGATCCCGTTGAATATTATAACAGGAGATAGTAACCGTTGAGCTCTGTTCAAGATCGTATTGAAAGATTAAGAGAAAAAATAGAGCGGCATAACTATCTCTACTACGTGCTTGATAATCCGGAGATCTCCGATGCCGAGTACGATGTACTTATGCGTGAGCTTCTACATCTGGAATCTCAACATCCGGAATTAATTACCCCAGACTCCCCAACTCAGCGAGTGGGAGCACCACCCCTTAAAGAATTCGGAACTATTGCTCATCGTATTCCTATGCTCAGCCTGGAAAACGCCATGAATGAATCTGAAATACGTGCCTTCGATGAACGTGTTAAGAGAGGTCTTGACAGGCAAGATGAAGTTACCTACGTTGCTGAGTCAAAACTCGATGGATTGGCTGTTGAGCTAATTTATGAAGAGGGAATATTTGTCAGTGGCTCCACCCGGGGGGATGGTTATATGGGGGAAGATATCACTCAGAATCTTCGGACGATAAGATCAATTCCACTCAAATTAATGCAGGAGAAGCTTCCCATTCCCTCCCTACTTGAGGTTCGAGGGGAGGTATTTATGGAAAAGGCGGGATTTAAGACCCTCAATGAGCAACGGTTAAAAGATGAGGAACCTCCGTTCGCCAATCCCCGTAATGCTGCAGCTGGCAGCCTGAGACAGCTCGATTCATCCATCACTGCAAAACGACCGTTGAAGATCTGCTGCTATGGTCTGGGTCGGGTTGAGGGAGTAGCCTTCTCGTCACACTGGGAATCTCTTATGCAATTGAAAAAGTGGGGACTACCTGTGAACCCTCACGTCCTCCTTTGTAACAGTATTGAGGAGACCATTGATTACTACAAAACGTGGCAGGAAAAACGAGACGAACTCCCGTATGATATTGATGGGGTTGTTATTAAGGTCAACGATTTTCCCAAAAGGGAGCAACTTGGAATTCGCACCCGATCTCCCCGATGGGCAATTGCCGGGAAATTTAAAGCTAAACAGGCCACCACTGTTCTGGAAGACATTGAAGCTTCTGTGGGTCGTACAGGTGCAATCACACCTGTGGCTCACCTGAAACCTGTGAATGTGGGAGGAGCTGTTGTAAGCCGCGCTACCCTGCACAATCAGGACGAAATCGATCGGAAGGATATTCGTATTGGAGACACAGTTCTCATCCAGCGTGCTGGGGATGTCATTCCAGAAGTGATAAAGGTGATTCTTAACAAGCGCCCACCTGAGACAAAACCTTTTATTCTTCCAGGTGAATGTCCTGTTTGTGGTGATCGAGTTATCCGACCGAAAGACGAAGTGGTAATACGGTGTCAAAACATCGCCTGCCCTGCCCAGGTAAAAGGACGAATTGAACATTTTGCATCGAAGAGAGCAATGAACATTGACGGGCTGGGAACAAAACTCATCGCTCAGATGGTAGACACAGAACTCATTCACAGTTTTGCCGATCTATATTATTTAAGCAAGAAAGACATTCTTAGTCTGGAGCGAATGGCGGAAAAATCTGCAAGAAATATCATAAATTCTATTGGCACAAGCCGAAGAACAACACTATCCCGATTCATCTACGGTCTGGGAATTCGGAATGTGGGTGAGCATCTGGCACAGGTACTTGCGCAGGAACTTCGAACTTTAGATGGACTTATGTCCGCAACATATGATCAGCTTCATTCCATTGACGAAATTGGTCCTATTGTAGCGGATTCCGTTATCAATTTCTTTGCCAGCCATGAGAACCGCCGGGTGATTCAGCAATGCCGGGATGGTGGTGTGAAATTTGAGTTACCAGAGGTGATTGAACGTGAACCATCAACATTATTTGTTGATAAAATCTTTGTTTTTACAGGTACTCTCGAAAAATTCGCTCGCTATGAAGCAGAGGGCATAGTGGAGCGGTTTGGAGGTCATGCCACCAAGTCTGTGAGTAAAAAAACCGACTACGTTGTGGCAGGTCCCGGTGCCGGATCAAAACTGAGGAAAGCTCAGGAACTCGGGATTACAACACTAACTGAGGAAGAATTCTTGGAAATGGCGGGGGAACAATGAGCATGGTTAGAGTTGTCCTGCTTTTTCTTCTTATTAGTCATACTTCACTCCTGCCGGAGAATGCTATCCTGACAATAGATAAAAAATTTACGACATCTCTTCAGGGGAATAATTCCATGCCAGTTCTTGACTACACTATTGAGGGAGTTTCACTGGCATCTCCATTCATTGAACTGGGATGGACGTGCGGACAGTGGCTGCTTGACCGCAATTCTTACAATTATAACTCTACCGTTATGGCTGTCACATCTATCATTACAGACCAGATCCTGGTGACAATATTAAAATTCACAATAAATCGAGACCGACCCAAAATGCAACGATACGACCCACGACTTTTGAATACAAGAATGACACCCTCACTACCATCGGGACATGCTTCAACGTCGGCGGCTTTTTCAACTGTCATTGCAAACCGATATCCCAAACTCACAATCCCTCTCACCATCTACACGATCCTGTCTGCCTACAGTCAAGTTTATGTGGGAAATCACTATGTCAGCGACGTTATTTTAGGTGTTGCAGTGGGTGCGCTTGTGGGTAAATTAACACTGTTATCGGAAAAACAAATTACCGGGGCTGTTTCACATCCATTACAACAAACACAGCAGCCATTTATTTTAACCTTATCCATTCCAATAAACTCTAAAAAGTAAAATGAAAAACTCACTGCATTATCTAATCATATTTTTATTAACATCCCTTGCTTTCGCACAACCGAGAAATCCTACTCCCAAATTTGAGGTGGGGGGTGGTGCAATCTACCTGATGCCACGCATAGATTACAAAAACGGGTGGGGAGTTGGTCTTAATGGAAGCTGGAATTTTTCATCCAGCTATGGGTTAATACTCGCTTGCGGATCCACCAATGTCACAGCGGAATCTGGTGATAGCTCCAAAACTGTTCAATCTGTCTTCGGGGGGATTCAAATACATTTTCGTCCTGGCGGATCGGCTGTGGGCTTTACTTCCATCGGAATGGGGTTTCTATCGGATTCCGACGATCCACTATTTGTTTTCAGCGGTGGTTTAAAAATTCATCTTCATAATAAATGGGGAGTAATATTGGAGATAAAAGATTACCATACAGATATCGGCATCCCATTCTTTACCTTCCCAAGAAGCCGTATTGCCATCAGCGGTCGAGGAATATCTCGATACCTGGAACTGAAAATTGGAATCAACTACCTTATAGGGAGAACACAATCCAAATAGCGTACTCATCAACCCGGAAAGCTTCCATTTATATGATTATTCGAGGGAATAATAAAAGTTGTTACCTTTAAACATATTGTGAAAGAGAAAGGTTTTAAAATGATGAATATTGAACAAATTATTAACGATGTGGTTCTTATTGTACTGGATGATGTAGAGGTATTACGACCCGCAGGAATCAACAATGCCCAGTTTTATGCCCGGGTGATCGGATACGACGAATTTGGTCTCTGGATAGAACACCCAAAGTATGAGATTGTCTATACTGAAGATGAATCGGGAAAACCCCTTCCTGCTGACAAGATAAGAAAAGAACGGTTGGAAGCCTCTGTTCTCGTGCAGTGGCGTAACATTGTTACTATTGTTCATTTCCCACATCGGGAGGGATTCGATTTCCCCAGCCCATTTGAAAAGGCCATTGGATTTGAGTCAAAGAATTCTGAAGAGGAATCAGATACTCAATAACAATCTGCTTTTTAAAACCACAGATATCACTGAGAATGTTTTTGCATGTGCTTTTGAATCTGGTATTCTTCTCCACGGTTCCAGTAAAAGAAATCCCGACAGCCATCGGGACGAACCTTTTATGCGGGCTTAGACGTTCGTGTACTGCTATTTTATGTTGTATTTAATATCAGTAATTGTTCCCCTAAAATATTCAAAATCTCCTTGCTCAGCACGCCATATTGCCTTTAAGTCAGTGGGAAATCTCATCCCACTTTTCTTGATATAGCTACCTGCAACTATTGACCATCTAAGCTTTTTATACTCTGTTCCTCTTTCCGAATAGTATCTGTCAACGGTTTCAAATCGGATAAACTCGCCTTGATCATTAAAATAAAATTGCCCACTCACTTCAGTATTATTATATCTAATTACTGCCTTCGCTGTGTTCGAATCAATGGCAGTCCATTCAATATAGTCTTGTAACGCGTATGTTGGAACTAACAGGGCTTCTGCCAATATTGTTACTAAAGCGGATTCGTCCATTTCTTTGCCTTTCGCGTCTGCAACCTTTATAAATTTCAAGAGCTTTATCAGCATATTTCCACGTCCATCCTGGTATTTATCCCTTCCTTCAAAAGGAAATATACCGAGAATAGAACTTTTCATGTACACGATTCGGGTTGGCTCAGGAACTGAATTAAATTGATAACAATTTAACCTCATCCAATTTTTGTCAGGGGACATTTTTATATAAGCTTCTTTCCATTCAACTTCTGCATTAATCATCTTTTCTTTGCCAATATAGCCACAATGCAGGAAATATTTCTGAATAGGTTCAGGCAGAGAGGCAATATTTTTTTGTGTGATGATATCATTTTCATAACTTGAATACCTTGTTAATTCTTTTCTAACTTCTGATAAATAAAGATTTTTCATAGATGTACATCCTATACACATAATTAATGTAAGGAGTAAAACTACTCCTAAGTATTTTTTCATCATAATAATAAGATCTTCCTTTTAGTTTATGCATAACATCTAACAGCTGAGCTCACAGAGATAAATCCTTTATCGGTCAGGCGCCCGACTGATTTGTTAGGTAAATCTCAGGTTGTTGCAGCTCCATTCATCTTTCCATAGACGTAATATTCTTCCCATACACTTTTTTTAGTATCAACCCTGAAAACCACCTAAAAGGTAGAACATATTTCAATAAAATGTACAACCGAACTCTTCTCCCAACTGGATAGCGGAACCTCGGTCTTTTTGAAGAAACTACTCGCTCAATGAGCTTTGCTACCTCCTCCGGGTCCCTCACCCCCTCTTTAGTTTTCAACATTTTGACAATCAATGATTTGAATCGTATAGCATATGGAGAATACGGGCTGTCAGGATGACCAGATCGTGCAGCAACACGACTATTATCAGAAAATATTTTAGTTAAATATCTACCGGGCTCTATGAGGACAACGTCAACTCCAAAAGGCTGAAGTTCATGATACAAGCCCTCACTGAATCCCTCAAGAGCAAATTTTGATGCGGCGTAGGCATTCAATCCCGGTGTGGCAATTCGACCGCTGCTGCTGGAGACGTTGATAACTTTCGGTTTCATTTGATTGACCATTCTTTTGGCCGTATTTCTCATAAGAGGAAGAGCGTGGCGGGCAACCTTCTGAGTACCAAAAAAGTTTGTTTCCATCTGCTCACGAATCTCTTCCTCGGTAAGATCTTCAAAAAATCCCCCCATCCCATAGCCAGCATTATTGACCAACACATCCAACCGTCCCTGCTCCTTTTCTATTTCTTCGATTGTTTTCAAAATGGAATTATCATCCGTCACATCCAACGGTAAAATACGGACCTCTCCACCACGAATTTCCGCTTCTTTAACTAAATCATCCTGTTTGTCCAGGTTTCGCATAGTGG
The DNA here is from genome assembly GCA_964626495.1 of uncultured bacterium. Lineage (GTDB taxonomy): Bacteria > Fidelibacterota > Marinisomatia > Marinisomatales > CAZVFT01 > JACNLN01. The sequence goes on along the minus strand of CAZVFT010000012.1, from coordinate 23,442 downwards.
CATAAACGGTATGTCCCACTGATGAGAGTCGAGCAGCTGTTAGCATCCCAAATCCACTGGAACATCCTGTAATCAAAATAACACTCATATTCCCTCCCATATTTTGATGTTGAATATTTAACCGGTGCCGGATAGTAGTAATAAATTAAGGGTAAAATGTATGATTATTTCTTTAATTGAAACACGCATTTTTAATTATTTAAAACGTAATTATTTAAGAACTCTTGTCAGTCATTTCTTCATTACGTTTTACGTTTTAAATATTTATTAACAAGTTAAAACAAAGTTATTTGTACTCGTTATAGATACGATTAACAATCGCCGGAGTAATATACTGTATTTTGCTCACATAATCATCCCCATCTTTTTCTTGAGGAATCGTTGACATGTAAGAAAAATAAAACGTATTTTATAACATTAAGATAGATTCTTTTGAAACTAATCTGAATAATTCGGCAGTCATTTTTAATTTGATGAGAAATATCTCTAAGCATAACAACAGTCTGTTTTCTTTCTTCTTGGTTTTACTCCTCCCAATGGTTTTGACGGGGCAATTTTACTTTGGTCGAAATAAAATACAATTTGACCGGTTTGATTGGCAGGTAGTCAGCACGCCACATTTTAATATATACTACTATCAGGGAGAGGAGGAGCTCGTCCGGGGAGCTGTCTTTTTCGCCGAAGAAGCATTCAATGATCTGGAGCAAAAATTCAATCACACACTGGACAAACCCGTTCCCCTGTTCATTTACAGTAATCATCTCCATTTTCAGCAGACCAATATTCTGCCAGTAAGAATCCCGGAAGGACTGGGGGGATTTTTTGAATTTTTCAAACAGCGGGTAGTTATTCCTTACAATGGAAATATGTTCGATTTTCGTCATGTAATCCGCCATGAATTGGTTCACGTATTTATGCACAGTAAAATAAATTCCATCGCTCAGGATCATGGAAGCTCTGAGACGTCAATCATTCCACTCTGGTTTACCGAAGGATTGGCTGAACTATGGAGTCAGAGTTGGGATTCTCAGGGAGAATTAATCATCCGGGATGCCGTACTGCACGACTATTTATTGCCTCTTGAAAGTTACGACTTACTACGCTCCGGATTTTTACTATACAAGGAAGGTCAGTCATTTCTTCGCTATTTCGAGGAAAATTACGGATCAGACCGGATACGGAATCTGTTGGAAACGTATTGGCAATACAAATCTTTCGAGGAAGCAATCACTGATATTTCAGGAAAGAATTATAACGACCTCACTACTGATTGGAAAGTGCAATTGAAACATGAATTTGCTAAATCACTGACTAATGAGCAGATTATTAAAATCGGTGAAAACCAACTGACAGAATCCGGTGCTAATGTATATCCCGCAATCTACTCCAATAAAGAAAAGCAGAAATATGTCATTTATCTGACAAATCGTAACGGTTACACAGATATTCATACCCAGAAACTCACTTATGGAAAAAGCAAACCAGTTATAAAGGGAGAGCGTAAAGCTGACCTGGAATCTTTACACTTTCTGCAATCTGGGATTCACGTGAACAAGGATGGGATTTTAGCTTTTGTTACTAAATCAGGACGGCAGGATGTTCTAAGACTAATTAATCTTGAAAATCAGAATGAAATAGGTTCCTTAAGTCATTCTGAACTGGTTACAATTCGATCGCCAAACTGGTCGCCGGATGGAAAGACAATTGTTTTCTGTGCCCAAGAATATTCCGGACAGATGGATATCTGCCTTTGGGATATTACCCATAACTTTGCTGTAAGATTGACTGACGATATTTACATGGACATAGATCCCTGCATAGGGCCAGAAAATAGTATTATATTCAGCTCAGACAGAGGTCGGCCTGATATTGATGGTGGGGTTGATCTTTTTTTATTGGAGACTTCGTCTAAAAAAATCACACAGCTTACCAAAGATCGTCACAAAAACACAAAACCGTTCTGGTTTTCCGGTGAGCCAGAAAAGATATACTTTTTATCAGATAGAACAGGAACACCAAATGTGTGGTTCTTAACGCTTGACGATGCATACCAACCTGAATATACACTTCAGCAGGTCACAAATTATCACACCGGTTTTCAGGATGTAGTGCCGACAAGCGGCGACAGTCTTCTGGTGAGTGCTTTCCAGAAATATAATTTTCAGATTCACCACATCCCCGTGCAATCAGATACATTACTCAAAGTTATCGAACCGCTCCCGGATACTTCAGATACCCAACCATGGACGATACCAGAGACTGAAGAAACAATCGGGAAAGAAAGTAAACCGTACAAACTGAAGTACAGTATTGATTTTGCCCAAACTGCTGTGGCTTATGATCCCATTTTTGGATTTCTTGGAGGTGCACAGATGGGCATTTCTGATCTTATGGGGAATCGATATTACCACTTTCTTGTGGCAAATACGGCTCAAACTTCATCAGATTTCTTGGGTCGCTTTAACGTGGCTGTCACAATGGTGGATTTAACACATCGCAGTAATTACGCCATTGGATTTTTCCGCTTCGCCAATGACTACTACTCTCCCTACCAGGGATTTTACTTTGAACGGGCAGTTGGACTTAGGGCAGCTTTGAACTATCCTATTAATGTTTTCCGCAGGCTGGAATTCAGCACGTCCCTCTGGCAATCGATTAAAGATTTCTATACAGGGGAACCAACCATAGCTTATCTGGTTTCCAATTATTTCTCATATGTTCACGATAATTCCTTGTGGTTGAGTACAGGTCCTATAGATGGATGGCGATTGCGATTCACTATCGGTCCCACATTTGATTTTCAACGTTCGCAGGTACACAACTATACAGGTTTACTGGATCTTCGATACTACTACCGTTTTCATCCCAATATCACCTTTGCCCAACGCACGATGCTCTGGATCAATGGTGGTGCCGACATACGCCGATTTTACATTGGTGGTAGTTGGGGACTGCGGGGATACCGAATCACAGAGATATATGGTAGAAAATTAATCTTACTCAACCAGGAACTACGTTTCCCTTTTGCCGAAAGTTTAATGTTAAGGCTTGGCTCACATAGCATAGGATTTGCACCAATACGGGGAGCCCTCTTTTTCGATATGGGAAATGCCTGGGATGACAAATATCCCGGTTTGATTGGCAGTTTTGGTGTTGGACTGCGCGGACTGTTTTTAGGCGGGTTAGTACTACGTTTGGATATTGGCAAGCGAACCGATTTTCAATCCCTTGATAAGGGTTTGTTCTTCCAGTTCTTCTTTGGGTGGGATTATTAATGTTTTCTGTATATCCACAATGAATAAACATTTAAAAATATTGTATCCCTCAGTGGGCATCTTTTATCTTAAAATAATGTTCAAATGTTTATTCCCTCTTGTCACACTATTGCTCTTTATCGGGTGCTCCCGCGGACTCCGCCACAGCATTTCACCTGACGTAAACTTACCAGTATCTGAAATATCACTGAATAAACCACCCCTGTTAATCTGGACAGAAAAATTGCCATCTCCCCCTAATCAACTACTTTCTGTAAACGAGGAATCTATTTTAATTGCGTCACACCGCGGTGAATTGTTCATTATTGACATTAAAACCGGAAAACGCACAGGGCGAATCTGGCAACCCTACAACAGACCTATTAATTTGTTAAAATTGGAAAGGGAGGAAGGGCTTTTATATTTTTCTTCACCGGGTGAGGAGGGTGTTTACGACTACGACCTGATTAAGGCAAAAAAGATCTGGAAAACCCTCCTACCTGGTATCTACGGAAATATGGCAACAATTGGTGATACATTATTTGTCTTCAAACAGGGCGGAGCGATTCTAACAATAGATCGAAAAAGCGGTAAAATTATGAAGGAACGTACACTTTCCACCCGGATTAGCTGGGGAGTCTATCGATATCAGGATCTGCTATGGATTTACAGTGAAGATGGTCTACTGTGTTCTTACGACAAAACCCTGAAACACAAAGAGACCTTTCGTATCTCCAACAACCCAAATCCTGTCATTTCCGTCATCGGTAAAAAACTGGTCATTGGGGATTCCGACGGGCGCATAACCTGTTTTGATCTGGATAAAAAACGAATTTTATTCACAAAACAACTGTCCGCTCCTATTTACTCGGAACCTTTCATCACAAACAGTCATCTCATTGTTGCCCAAAGTAATGGTATCGTAACAGCCCTTGATCCTGTAAAAGGGACATCTATCTGGCAATATCAAGGGGGAGGATTGGTCAACCAGCCGTTACTGGGAACTTCCCATCAGGTTATCGTACCATTCACTCGAGGTACTATTGTTGCTCTGGACCTTGATAGCGGAAAAGAGCAGTGGCGCTATGATTTAGAACATAGATTAAGACAGATTTTAATAGTTATAGATGGCATTATTGTGACTGAGGGGAAAAATATAATTCATTATTTAAAGTCAGATACATGATCATTTTTCGACTTATCCTGACGGCATTACTACTGTGCTGCTATTCTCAGGGGCAAGGTCTGGAGAGTCAGCAGATCGGGGGAAAATTCACTCATACGGAAGCAATAGATACCACACATACAAGTTTTGCAGATACGTTGATGATCAATCCCGCAATCACTCACACTCTCACGTTTAACTCACAGCGTATTTTCGGGCTGGGAATGATGGCAGCATTTGGTGCGTTGTCGTATTACTTTCATAATGAGGCGGAGACCTCTTACCATGTTTATCTTCGAACCGGGAAAATCAGCGAAATGGATCATTTGTTTTCCAAGGCGGAACGTTTCGATCAATATGCCGGCTGGTCCTATTTTGGAGCGGGATTAGGATTCATCGTTACTGCTCTTTCTTTTTATGAAAAACCAATTGAAAAAACTGAAAAATTGAAAAATCAACCAATGGAAGAACCATAGTGAGAATTGGGTTAATCATTGTTGAGTCTACTCCAGAAACCGCTAATCAGTCAAAAGCCTGACAGGTTTACGCTAATTTACGCTAATCAGTCAAAAGCCTGACAGGTAGTGAAACGTTATCTTCAACATTTCGACATGCTCAATGCATTGCAATATATGAAGTTAGAAATCCCACATTTCTTGAAAAGGGAGTCCCTTCGGGATGTGAAAACACCTTTTCGGATGGGACTTATTGTTATAAGCTTTATTTTGATATCCTGTTCTGACAGAGAGCGAGCCAATCCATTCGACCCGGATAATCCCGATACAAAAGGCGCTCCCACAGGTGTTTCTGTGATCTCCAATTACGATACGATAACTGTTCGATGGAATGCTATCGATGTGGATGATTTCAGCTATTACCAGATTTACCGATCAATCGGCAAGGATACAATGGACGGGTATGATAGCACCGAAACCAACATCTTTATTGATACCGGGATCAATTTTGACAGCTGTTACTGTTATTCCATTCAGGCTAACACCAAGTACGACGAAGGCACAATCTCCGATTCTGTTTGCATTGTTCCGGGACCAGTTAATTTTTGGATTGCCGACTTTTATGACTTCAGCCTGTGGAGAATCAGTTACGATGGAGCGCACATTCTTGGGTCGGCATATTTCACATCCCCCATTGCCGTGGAGTCAGATCCACAGAGAAACCAATTCTGGGTAGCAGATTACTGGGGTGAACGTTTGTACGCTGTGGATAAAAACCTTACGGTATCATCCACGATTAACCTCAATGCTCAACCCACCGATATGGCTGTCAATTCGACAGATTGGGAAATATACGTTTTGTTAAAACAGGAAAATCTCCTGAAAACATATTCCACCAGTGGATTTGAACTGGAATCTATAAGTTTGCCATTCAAAGTATCTTTTTACACATCGGTGGCATATGACTCCATTGGCGAAAATATCTGGATGGTTGATAAAGAAGCAGATACCATTTTTCAATATCCTCTTATCCAACCTGATTCAGCCTTCACTAGTTATTCTGGATTCGACAATCCCGGTAAAATCTATTCCGATCCAATATCAGGTGGTTGTTGGGCTGCGTCAGACTCGGGAATAATTCGCATACACGGTGCAGATTCCATAGACACTTACAAAAACGATTATTGTATCAAGGATATTTCCATAAATCCCGTAAGTGGAGATTGCTACTATACGGGCTATCAACAGGATGCTGGCTGGGAGACGGGACTTCTCGTGGCCAGTCTCAATTATCAGGAAGAAGATGTTGTGCTGGGAGATGACTATCCAAACCTCAACAGAATTCAGGTTGTTCCCGGCGATGGTAATCAGGGATTTATAGTTGTTCAACTGTATACCTGGCGGATTTTACGTTTTAATGCGGGAGGGTCTCTGATTGGCGAATTGGGACCTTTTAACGGCAGATTGGACTTTGCGCTGGAATAGACAACAACAGTGAGTGGTTAGAGTAATGTAATACCAGGATCGCATTTTTGTAATTAAATTTCAAAAGAATAAAATTTATAAAAAATCATGAATTGGGGTTATTAACGGAAGTAAGTAAAAAAAATGACTCGTTTAGGAATTGATATTGGCGGCACCAAAATTGAAGGGGTTATCCTTCAGGAGAATGGTTCTGTGATCAAACGGGAACGCAGTCCCACAGAATCGCATAAAGGTTATCAACACATCCTCCGTCAGATTTCCAAGTTATACTCTAATCTTACAGAAAATGTAGACTTCCCTTCGACTGTAGGCATCTGCACCCCGGGAGCCATCTCCTACAAAACCAATCGTCTCAAAAACAGTAACACTGTGTGTCTCATCGGCAAGCCAATTAAGGAAGATGTGGAAGCCATTGCGGGACAACCTGTCGCTATGGATAACGACGCCAACTGTTTTACTCAAGCCGAAACGAGTTTGGGGACTGCTAAGGGATACGATTTGGTCTTTGGTGTCATTATGGGAACCGGGGTCGGAGGTGGTATTTGTTTCAACGGGAAAGTCCACAAAGGGCACCAGTACATCGCTGGAGAGTGGGGACACTCTCTTCTCCATCCGGGAGGAAATCTCTGCTACTGTGGAAAACACGGATGTGTGGAAACCTATATTTCCGGACCAGCGCTGGAGAAACGTTATTATGAACTCACCGGGAAATCAAAACCGCTGAAGGGAATTGCAAAAAGTCCGCCAGCGGAGTGGAAGGTAGAATTTCTGGAAAATTTTGGGATAGCCCTATCCAATGTTATCAACATTCTGGATCCTGACATCATCGTTCTTGGTGGTGGTGTCTCTAACATCGATTTTCTCTATGAGGAAGGCTCGGATAGCGTACGCCGATATTGCTTCAATGATACTCTGGATACACCAATCGTAAAAAATAAACTGGGCGATTCAGCGGGCGTTTTCGGTGCTGCCTATCTTGACTTATGAAAAACGGAGTTTAGGTAAATCGTATGAAACTACAAATCAAGTTAATTCAACAGCCTGATCCGTCGCCCCGCCATCGGCGGGGTGAGCGGATGTTGGTGCCCAAATGTCCCGCTCGGCGATCCGCCAGCCGGCGGAATCACCGACGGGAAACCACAAGAAAATAAAAATTCCTATATGATTAAATTATTCATCCCATTGATTTTCTTTCTTTGTGTCGCAGCAGGACAGGAAATATCGAACGACATAACCGACGTAAAACAACGCCTTCTCATTCTCCCCACAGAAATAGATGACGAGGAAAAACCTGTCGTCAGCGAGGTGGCTGGGATTATCTCCGATGTCGCCACCAGCCTGAAGAGGTTTGAAATTATAGACCGGAATGATCTGGAATCTATCATGGCAGAACAATCTCTCCAGCTTTCGGGAATTATTGATGACGCTCAAGTAGTAGAATTAGGACGTATCGCTTCAGCGGATGAAGCGCTTCTTGTCCGAGTTCTAAATTTCTACCAACATGGTATTCCACCTGAGGAAGAAAAGGAAGAAGAGGAGAGGGGGTTCTTTGAAGAAATTATTTTAACAGTTGCCAAGGAGGCAATCAAAAGCGCCTTCCGGACAAAAGAGAAAGAAGAAGATCCCTACTACTACAACATCCAGACGACCCTTTCTGTACAGGTGAAAATGATTAACATCGAAACGGGGAAATCTCTCGATTCCTTCACCATCACCACCGGTCACACGGGAGGAAACCTTGGACGTTCACGAGCTGTTGCTATGGGACAGTTAAAGTGGCAGGCTCACGTAAAAATGAAGGAATTCTATACACTCACCTCCAAAGTAATTTCCATAAAGGGACGGGAAGCACTTCTTTTCCTGGGGTCCGAAATGGGAGTAAAAACTGGTGCCCTGTTTGAAATCCTCGAGCCCAATGAGATCAAGGGTATAGATGACAATGAAATCACCATTCCTGGAAAGCGTGCAGGAATTGTAGAGGTAACCGGTGCTTCTGTGGATGCCAACCGCTCGACCATTCTGCGGAACTGGCGACCCATTAGAGAGGGTTATCGTGCGCTGGAGTATCAGAAATCCCCAATTGCCTTCGAACTGGGATATTCCCACAATTATGAAACACCTTATCCTTATGGGGGATTGTACCTTGGACTGATGGGACGAGCGATCCAACGCAGTTTCTGGGGGTTTAACCTTCGTCTTTGTATGACGGAAGACTCACGTAATGGTTCGGACTTTATCCCCGGATTGAGTGGTTTCGGCGGATGGCGTTTCCTTCGCACATCTCATTTCTCCTTTGCAGGTCGTCTGAATCTGAATATCAACCTGGCTTTTCGCTCCGACGATGACAATCACAACGTCACAGCCGCTGCCTTTTCTGCTTCACCCCTCCTTGAGCTGGAGCTTCAATTGAGCGAAACAAAGGATCTCGTGTTTGGGGTGGGATACCGGTTTGGCGGGAAATCATCCCGCTGGACCTACACCGTGACACCAGAAAGTGACGATGAAGACTCTATCACCAAATCGGCAGTGTGGGATAATGGTGCCCCAGAAATAAATATATCTGGACTCTTTTTTACATTTGGAATGAAATTCATCTCATTTTAATCACGTTCTACTTTAGTCCTTCAAGGTTTTATAAAGTGGTGCTGATATAAAAGAGAATTTAGGCGACACTTTTCGTTGCTTACAAGTATAATGACGGGTAAGTTCTCGATGTGCTATTTCGATCAACTAAGATTTTTGCATAAAATGATGGTTAAAACGTAGTAATAAGTAAACCCGCTAAACACAATATTGGGTTTATCAAGACGTTATGTGTAATCATTTTTTAACAATTTGATAATTTGCCGATATATTTTTAAAACATTTTAACCTAATAGGATTTAGTATGAAATATTTTCCGATAATTGTAGCCATAAAAAGTTTATTTTTGCTTATTACAGCAAGAGTATTTTTTAACAAAAAAAGTAAGAGAACGAAAATTTTTGTTAATAATCAAGAATATACTATTTTTCGTCATGCCATTTTGAAAAAAGCACAAGAACCAAAAGGAATTTTTTGTGTTTGGTTCAGTACAAAAATGTCACCTGCAAAAACCAAAATCTTTTCCATTTTTACGATGATTGGCTTTATGGGATTTCCCGGTTGGATTTCAAAAAGATGGTTACTTACAGAAAATGGAGACTTTGGCGGAATTTACGAATTTGATACACTTGAAAACGCTAAAAAGTATCAAAATTCTTATGCGATGAAATTTTCAAAATGGCGTTCAAAAGAAGGGTGATTTAAAACAGAAGTATTTGAAAAACAAAAATTTTCATACAAAAATATATCGGCAAAAGAATAATAAGGATAAAAAAATGACTTCTCCGCTACGCTCCGTGCCACGCTGCGCTCTCCTCCTTTCAGTCGTCGGGGCGTATAACAAGGGATAGACGGTTCGGGGCTCGGCTCGCCCCTCACCCAAATTTTGCTCCGTTTCACTCCGCAAAACTTCGTATATCCCTAACGTTAAAGGCCATGTGGTACAAAGAAAAACCCAACCCCTTCTCATGTGACTCGCCATTATGATTATCGGTGTTTCAATCCTTTTGAAAGAGGGTGATCAGTTCATTTTTGAACTCCAGAAGTCATCCAAATGGATTCGAGAGTTGGACGGCACGTTGGCTATCGGAATGGGCTGTATCGGTGGTCTGATTGAAACATCGGAAACCCCTCGTGAGGCGCTTGAAAGGGAGATCTTGGAGGAGATCGGCTGCCAAGTCCATCTGGAAGAGCCGACGGTCCCTTTTTCTGTGACGCCAAACTATGATGTGGAGGATGTCAAAGGGATCGATGTGCCAGAAGGATGTCACTTTGTATGGGAAGGCGATGAGCCAGGATTTATTCGAGGTGCGAAAGTTGCCGTTTATGTCGGCAGCCCTATTGGTCAGCCTAGGCCGGGTGATTTGCCTGGTCTGATCAGCTTAGATTCAAACACACTGTTTGAGTGTGGGCAACAAAGTATGAAGGTTGAGGATGTGATGGCGCAAGGGGGCAGATTAATCGAAAGGGAGGCGATTCCCCGATTTGCTCATCTGTTGCCGGTTGGAACAACAAAAGTGTTGATTGGACTTCAAGCTGCAGGATCAGAGTCTGTTGAGGAATTACTGCGGTGAGAGAAGTAATTTGAATCCACCCAACACAGAAGAGCCCGGCTACCTCACCACCCCGTGTCGCACGGCCTCTAACAACAGGTTGTTGGCTCCGCTTCGCTACGCCCAAACGGTCGTGGCTGATTCTTTGACAGATTGTGAAAAACGCTGAACGGTTCCCGTATTCACGGCCACTTCTGCAACCTTGAACGTTAGCCAAAATGTTTACTTCGGACCCAAAAATTAAAAGAAGGAGGAGATCATGTCACTTACACCAGCCTTTGAAATAGGTTTATGGAACGCCTGGATTTTTATACTTGGCGTTGTCTTAATAGATTACGGTCTGCGTTATTTGATTGTTGATAAGAAAGCGGCGCTGTCCATTTGGCCCCCATATAATAAAAAGGAGAAAAAACTCTCGGGTATCTTAACGGTGACTTATTTTACTTCATGGATTTATACTATTTTCTTGCCGCTGAAACCAAGCACAGCTTGGTTCTATGCTGGATTTTCTATTTATTTGCTGGGTATGATTTTTACCACCATGGCAATGCTAAGTTTTGCTACTACTCCGTTGGATAAACCAAACACTAAAGGTATCTATAGCATTTCAAGAAACCCTATGGCCTTTGGCGGGTTCTTGGTATTCATTGGTATAGGCATAGCATGCGCTTCCTGGATTTTTCTGCTATGGGCAATGGTATTCATACTCCTGCAGGATATTTTGGTAATTCCCGAGGAACGCATGTGTCTCGAGAGGTATGGGAACGCATATCGAGAATATATGCATAAGACCCCCAAATGGATAGGAATACCAAAATAGAGGAAAAAGTGATTAATATGCCCCTTTGTTCGCACTATCGTTTAACAGCGGATAAAAGGAAAATCCCTGTCTGCCGACAGGCAGGAAAGATTTCCCCAAATCCCAACTTTGTCGGGACTTCTTTTGTGCTGGGAGCGTTGGTAGCCAATGTAGAAAATCAAAGCCAATTTATTAACAAAAATACTTATTAAGGGGGTTCTCTTTTATCGGATAAGTTCTATTCAATTGTTAGTCAGATATTAAATATGAAAAGAAGAGGTTAAAATCACATTATAATGTGATTTTAAAATTTCCTTCCAGATTTCACACACGCAAAACAATATAATTCATATTTTAATGTGAGTATTCTTGTATTTATTAACAAAATGAATTAATTTTATCTAAAAATCACACTATAATGTCATTGACAGAATTAGGAAAAAGCATAAAAGATCGTAGAAAATTGTTGCAGATCACTCAACCCGATCTTTCCGAAATGGCCGGAATCAGCGTAAATACTCTTTACAAAATAGAAAGAGGACAGGCTAATCCTACTGTTAAAGTGCTTACCAAATTGGCCGATGTGCTTGGTATGGAATTAAAATTAGAAGTAAAAAAATTAAAGTTGTAATATATGCGAATAGCAGAGGTTTATCGAGATGGTGTATTTGCAGGAATACTTTCGGAAGAAAGCCGTAATAGCTATGTATTCAAATATGATGATACATATTTGTCGGACGTTAACCAGCCTCCAATAAGTTTAACCCTGCCAAAAACGAAACAAGAATATCGTTCAGATTATCTGTTTCCTTTCTTCTTCAACATGCTTTCAGAAGGGGTTAATAGAAAATTACAAAGTAGACATTTGAAGATTGATGAAAAAGACCATTTCGGTTTACTGTTGGCCACAGCAAATTATGATACAATTGGTGCAGTAACAATTATGCCTATTAAAGAAAAACAATGAGTTTGCCTGAATTAAAATATTGCCCCGGGACATTGGCAGAAGGCTTTGACACATATAGCCGGACCTGTTTAAAAAAAGTTTTCAATGGCAAGAAGGTAAGTCACGTGCTGCCCTACAATCCACCCCAGATAAGCGAGGAAGACGCTGAAAAATTTATGGAGAACAGAAAGCATATTGCTATATCTGGTGTACAGGAAAAACTGTCGATCATTTTAGATAAAAATAAACTTAGATTAACAAATGAAGGCGAGCATGGAACACATATTTTAAAACCCAAACCAAGAGACTTAAAAAAAATAGATCAGGTGCCAGCCAATGAGCATTTAACGATGCAAATCGCACAACAGGTTTATGGTATTAATACACCAGGAAATGCACTTACTTTCTTTAAAAATGGAGAACATGCATACATAACCATAAGATTTGATGTGAAAGTGAATGGATCAAAGTGGGGTAAAGAAGATTTCGCCGCATTAGCAGGGAAAACTGAAGAAAATGCTGGACATGACTTTAAATATAAATATTCCTACGAAGAGGCTGCCGAATTAATCAGGAAATATATCACTGCATATATTATAGAAATCGAAAAATATTATTCACTTGTTCTATTCAATTATTTGTTTTCAAACGGGGATGCACATTTAAAAAACTTCTCCATTTTGGAATCACCAAATGGTGATTATTTGCTAAGTCCAGCCTATGATTTGATAAACACCCGCATACATGTCGACGATACTGATTTTGCATTAGAGGGAGGATTATTTAAAGACAATTTTGAATCGACTGCAATGAAAAAGAATGGACATGCCAACTTAGAAGACTTTTATGAATTTGCAAAAAGGTTGGACATAAAAGATAAAAGGCGAGATAAATTGTTAGAACCATTTTTAATAAAGCAAAAAAGGGTTGAAGAATTGATTAAAAGGTCATTTCTGGATCCTCCTACAAGAAGAGCATATTTGTTACATTATCAAACTAGAAGAAATCAACTAAAAGCGCGCTAATGCGATAAGAGTACTCATTAAAATTTATAAAATGAAGCTCTTATGAAATAACATTGATAAACAGGACACGTAAAATAAAAAACGCTGGTTGCAACATCGTGTATATACAATAGCGGAGGAATTACGAGTTTGAAGGTCTGTAGCCCGCTCATAAGTAGGTGTGACTTGAAATGAAATTGTCACGGAAACCGCAACCAGCTATATACGTGGCCGTTAACTAACATTATAAATTGCGATTCCAAAGAATTGCAAAAGGAGGAATGATGAAAGCACTTCGACTATCAGGTTCGATTGCCTTTGTGCTCGGACTCTTCACCGCGATCTTTGTCGGGATGCCCTGGTATCTCTACCACGATCCCACTTTGCCCTGGTGGCTGAAGACAGCGGTTTACTGCACTATGGGGGGTATCCTGCTGGTTCTGCTGACGGTTGCCATCGAACAGCGGAAAGGCAAAGCCCTAAGGGAGGAACTCCCTCCCACTGAGTTCCAGCCTCGGATATTACTCCAGAATACTGCAGAAGTCTCTGGCCGTGAGATCGCAGAGATTCTGGGTTTGGTAAAAGGACATACTATTTTTGCCATCTGGCTTGGAAAGGACCTTTCTGCCCTAGTGCGATTGATGCTTGGCGGTGAGCTGACTGAATACACGGAGATGATGGGGCGGGCTCGCAAAGTAGCTACTGACAGGATGCTCGCCAAGGCTGAGGAGCTGGGTGCTGACGCTATTATCAACATCCGCTATATGACTACCAGTGTTATTGGCAGTGCCGCTGAACTTTTAGCCTACGGTACAGCCGTCAGGTTAAGCAGCGCAGTCACCTAACATTCCAAAAATGTAGCTGCTCGGTTTGGCCACCAATTCTAAAAGCAAGTGGAGGTTAGTTTGGTCATACTCAAGTATTTTCTAAACATTGTTTAGGAGGCGAAGCATGAAGTATCATTACTTGTTTGTTTTTACACTCGTGTCTATTCTATCATCAGATGAACTGACTCTGATTGCTCCAGACGATACTCCAGTGACCATCGTCAGAGATGAATACGGTGTGCCCCATATATTCGGCGAAACGGAGGTGGGTGTTTTCTATGGTCAGGGTTTTGCAGTAGCTGAGGACCGACTATTCCAGCTGGAAATAAACCGTCGAGCTGCAGAAGGTTGCCTTTCGGAGATTTTTGGCTGCGATTTTCTAGAATTTGATAAGTATATCCGAGGAACCTACTATACCGATGAAGAGAAATTGAATATGTACGACAGTTTATCAGAAGAAATGAAGACAGCTTATGAAGCCTATGGTGCTGGTATAAACACTTATCTGGATAGCATGGCTATGAATCCACAACTCAAACCGTATGAACTCATTTTATTGGGTATATATGGAATCCATATGGGACCGTGGACTGATCTAAACAGCTTGTCTGTAGGCGTTTTTATGGTAAGGAATTTTGGTATGTTTGGCGGTGAGGAGTTGACTCGCCTTGGGGAACTCCAAGATAGCGGTCAGGTGTGGTTTGATGCTAATCGACCTATAAATGATCCCACTGCACCAACAACAATAGACGGGGGTACTGTTGCCACACCTGCAGAATGGAGCTATTCTGGGATTTATGTTCGCAGCGAGGTGATTAAGGCAATTGAAGCTCAGCAGGAAGAAATTGAGTTCCTTAAAATAAAAGCTGGACTTCCAAAGAGTTTCGGTAGTTTTGCCGTCCTTGCGACAACTCAGAAATCCGCATCAAACAATGTAATGCTGCTTGGCTGTCCCCAGATGGGCGAACCCCAGGAAGATGAGGTGCAAATTAACAATGAAGTTGAACTCTACTGTCCGACTTTTCATGTGGGCGGTATGGCAATCGCTGGAATTCCTGGTGTTATTATCGGCCACACAGAACATCATGGGTGGACTATGACCAGTGGAATTAGTGATAATATTGATGTCTACATTGACTCCACCATAGACACCTCATATAGCCAGTATTATCACAACGAGGAATGGCTCGATTTTGAAGTATTTATAGATACAATCAATGTGCTTCAAGAACAACCGGAGATATATACCCACTATCGTACAATTCACGGTCCAGTATTTAGCGATGACCTGGAAAATCACCAGGTTTATTCCTATAAGATGACCTTCTGGGATAAGGAAATTGATATGCTACAATTCTTTCACGATAATTGGAAGGCAACTTCTTTAGAGGAATTTGAACAGGCGACAGACAATTTCGTAATGAGTTTCAATATGCACTATGTAGACCAGGGACAGAACGTAAAATACTGGCATCTGGGACTTTTTCAGGATCGCACCGATGGTGTGGATCCCAGACTGCCGCACAACGGGGATGGTACCGAAGAATGGGGTGGATTCCTAGCTTTCGACAGTCTTCCTCAGGCAGACGGTACTGATCAGGATTATTTTGCCAACTGGAATAACAAGCCGGTGAGTTGGTGGAACAACGGCGACAACACCCCCTGGATTGGCGAACAGCACGTCACAGACATCAAGAATTATGTCGGGACTATTACTGAATTCTCATACGAAGACTTGAAAGCAACACCATACAATATCAATGATCACGGTACCTATCAGCAGGCTTTTGAGTTTTTTGGTACAAATATCATCGACGAAAACATTTTACCGCCTGGACAGAGCGGGTTTATTAATGCGCAAGGCATACCCAGCCAACATTTCGACGATCAGTGGCCGCTCCATTTGGCGTGGGAGTACAAAGATCAGCTATTTGGACAGGGATGTAAGATAGATGGGGAAGTTGAAGCATCTGTACCATCCCAATTTTGTCTCTATCAAAACTACCCAAACCCATTTAACTCGGTAACGACCATCCGGTTTGATCTATCCGAAGCTACCAATGTGAAGTTAGCTGTCTATGATGTCCTCGGCAGGGAAATCGCAGTGCTAATGAGCAGTAAAACATCCGTCAGCCTCTCGCCAGTTGGGGTAGGCGACTTGAGTGGTGAGTATAAGGTGGAATGGGATGCAAATAACGTCTCCAGTGGAGTTTATTTCTATCATCTACAAATAAAAAAAGGTGGGTTTATCTCCTTCGAGAAAACAGAGAAGATGCTTCTACTAAAATAATGCTCTAAATTTTAATTATATAAAGCTACTTATAATACAAGAAAATGAATGGAGGATCAAATATGAGTGTTAATGAACAAACAGTCCTCGATGCTATGAAAAAGGCAGGAAAACCCGTCCGGCCTGGGGATATTGCGAAAGAGACCGGTCTTGACAGTAAAGAAGTCTCAAAAGCCATAAATGTACTGAAGAAAAAAGGAGAGATCTCCTCGCCCAAGCGGTGTTTTTACGCTCCGGCTGAAAAATAGTTTTACATTCCCCATCCCGGACAATCAACAATCACTAATGTCCAGAAGAAGTATGATTTAAAGATGGATTGTTTAGCGATTGGAAGGGTTGGGATAGTGGGTATTGATGGAAAGTTGAAGAGTATCGCCATCACGTAAAAACTCAGTTTCATCTTGAGTCAATTCAGCGACAACTTTTTTCAAATATCCATGCATTATTTTCACTTTTGGTCATATCCATGTATTTGATTTACACTTAGATTTAGACCTGCCATGATAAATTATTACTATCCTGTCCAATCAAAACCGTAGAGATATTCCGACTGTTTAAGATTATTGGATTTGTTTATTATAAAATAAGTCTTATTGGAAAAATGCTTTTGTCTCATGTGACTGCTCAAACATTTTTATCAGCGAAGGTGATACAGCAAAAACATCATAACCATCTGGCTATTAGCTTCCAATTTTGAAATAACGGGGTGGTAAAGAAAATATAATTAACATGTTGACAATTCGATATTTATTAAAAAAATTTATTTAGTGATAAAATAGAATTAAATAACCTGTGTCATTAAGTAATAACAAAACATTGTTATGATTAAACAGAACAGAATATTTATTTTCTTTATCTTTATACCATTATTTTTACCATATCTTCTAATAGCCAATCCAATCGTCCAAAAGGAAAATAAGACAAAGCAAGGCCTTGAATTGCGATTTTCTCAACAACAGGAACAGATTACTGGAAAAGGGCATATTTTATTAGAGGTTGATATAACCTCTGAGCTAGAAGATACCATAGAAATAGAATTCGTTGGAGTACAAAAACCAACGCCTATGATGTATACTGTAAAAACAGGCGACAATATGTGGCAAATTGTCAAAGACAAGTTAATTAGTGAAGGATCAATTAATCCTTCAAATAAGCAAACAGCTAATCACATAGTTAAAGTATCTAAATGGAATGACATTGATCCCATAACAGACACATATTGTGTAATAGAAAAGAAAGGGCTTAAAAATTGTCAGGACGGTCTTTTCCCTGATAAAATATTACCCAACGATATATTCATTGTAGGATATACAAAAACCTTTGAAGACATTCCCGTTAAACCAGAATCTGCCCCTATTGACTCAACAAAACAAGATGCAATTCATAAAGTTCAAGAAACAACAGATACATTAACAACATTTATTACCAGAACAGACTCGTCAATTAAATTTGAAGAACTCTCCCAAGCAGAAGTTTATGATACAACAATGAGTGTTGTTGTAATTGATAGCACTGAATACTTTGAGGATAAAATATCAGATTATAATTCCGCCTTGAACTCGATAAAAGCCGAATATATTAAACTGGTTAAAGAAAATCCCAAGTATGAAAAAGCTAGAAACAAAATGCTTAATATTATAAGAGAACATTATAATGAATCTACTTTATGGAATTCTGAGAAAAATAAGAAAAAGTTCATTGAATATAAAATAAAATTAGATAGTATTAGGAAAGATACACCAATTGAGCAAACTCTAAACGAATATGCCCGCTTAAGAACAGAAAAAAAAGAAATAGAAAAACGATTCAAACAATATAAAGCAAAACACACCACAACCATAGTAAGTCCCGATTCAACAAAACAAGATTGATTAAATAATCCTTTTCCAAAACTCTATTTCGATCTTGACCTTCTTAACGTGCAATTTTATCTGTTTCAGTAGGATCAATAGAGATTCACTTGGTTTCAACTAATTCCTTTTCTTCTGGTTTTTCTGGCGGCAATTCCCAAACACTGGTCTGCAGATAATCATTAATTGATTTCGCTGCCGCCCTGCCTGCTCCCATAGCAAGAATAACAGTAGCGCCACCGGTAACGATATCGCCACCGGCAAACACGCCCTCCTTTGAGGTTCGTCCCGTTTCAGAATCAGCAATAATATTTCCCCATTTATTCGTTTTCATATCCGGTGTGGTTTGGGCAATTAAGGGATTGGATCCATTACCGATTGCCACAATTGCCAGGTCTACGTCAAAATTAAATTCAGAGTTTTCTATGGGAATTGGTCTTCTCCGGCCGGAATCATCCGGTTCACCGAGTTCCATTTTGATGCATTTAGCCTGTTGAACCCAACCCCTTTCATCGCCAATAAATTCGACTGGAGCAGTCAGCAGATGAAATTCAATACCTTCCTCTTTAGCATGTTGAATTTCTTCATCCCGGGCGGGCATTTCAATTTCCGTTCGGCGATACATTATAATTGCGCGTTCCGCTCCGAGTCTCTTAGCCGTCCTGACAGCATCCATAGCCGTATTACCACCACCGATTACAATAACATTTATACCCTTTTTAATTGGGGTGTCAGTATTTGGAAAGTCATAGGCTTTCATCAGGTTTACCCGCGTTAAATACTCATTGGCTGAATAAACTCCATTGAGATTTTCTCCGGGTACGTTCATAAACCATGGTAATCCGGCTCCAGTCCCAATAAAAATAGCATCGTAATTCTCCCGATTCAACAATTCATCAACCGTCATTGATTTCCCAACTACAAAGTTAGTGACAAAGTTTACTCCCATTTTCCCCAGATTGCCGATTTCCTGTCGTAACAACGCTTTGGGCAGCCGAAACTCTGGAATCCCATAAACTAAAACCCCCCCTAGTTCGTGTAAGGCTTCATACACGGTAACATCATATCCCCATTTAATCAAATCGCTGGCGCAAGCCAGTCCCGCTGGACCACTCCCAATAATCGCAACCTTTTTCCCTTTTTTGGGGGGCAAGTCTGGTAGTTGGAATTCACGATGTTTCAGCTCATAGTCAGCCACAAAGCGTTCAAGACGCCCAATCGAAACCGGTTCATATTTCTTCTTAAGTACACAGGTTTCTTCACATTGCGTCTCTTGTGGACAAACGCGCCCGCAGACCGCTGGCAATGAATTGTCTTCCTTAATTTTTTCAACAGCTCCAATAAAATCACCATCAGCAATTTTTATGATAAATTCAGGGATTTTTATATCGACGGGGCAACCGTCAATACAGGTTGGCTTTTTACAATCAATGCAGCGCAGCGCTTCGGTCATTGCGGTTTCTTCATCAAAACCAAGGTTTACTTCCTCAAAGTTCGAACATCGAATTTCCGGTTTGCGTTCCGGCATAGCCTGCCGTGGTATTGCCACCCGCTCTTTTTTTGATAATTCTTTTTTATCCACCATCGTTCTTATAACTCCGCTCTTGCCTTTTCAATTTCCCTGCCAAATCGGCAATTTTCTTCAAATTTCTGCAGGGATTTCCGCTCCTCGTCAAGATAAATTTTCTGCCGATTAGCCAACTCGGCAAAATCTACTTTATGGGCATCAAACTCAGGCCCTTCCACACACACGAAAACCTTTTTACCATCAACGGTTACCCGACATCCACCACACATTCCAGTACCGTCAATCATAATGGAATTTAGGGAAACAACTGTTGGAATCTTTAGTGGCCGAGTCATCTCGGCGATGGCTTTCATCATGGGCAAAGGTCCTATTGCCAGAATAAAATTGACCTTCTTTTCCTTAAGAATGTCCTGAAGAGCATCGGTGACCAGACCTTTTTTACCATATGTTCCATCATCAGTTGTAATGATGACCTGATCTGTTCGCTTTAACATCTCTTCCTCAGCGATAACCAAGTCCTTAGTTCTAGCACCAATGATAGAAATCACCTCATTGCCTGCAGCTTTCATTGCCCGAGCAATAGGCAAAGCTTCCGCTGTTCCGACTCCACCACTCACACATACCACCCGTCCCCACTTTTCTATATGTGTTGGTATTCCAAGAGGACCAACCAAATCCTGAAGGTAATCTCCCTCTTCAAGCATATTCATATGATAGGTGGTTTTACCGACTCCCTGGACAATGAGCGTGATTGAACCTTCTTCCTCATTAGCATCCGCAATGGTGATGGGAATTCTTTCTCCTAACGCGTGGACCCTTAAAACAACAAATTGCCCGGGTTTTCTCTTACGAGCAATATTAGGCGCTAGAATCCTGAAAATCTTAACATTAGAAGCGATAAATTCAGCATGAAGAATTTTATTCATTTGATTTTCTCTTTTTACAGATAAAGAACTTATTTAGTATTACTGTACTTTTATATTATCGGGCAATTAAAGCTTGGTTCCAATTAATTAAAAACATGGTAACTACCTCTTAATTGAGTAGTTCAGTTATGACTAACCCTTTAACGTTCTCCGTAGTCCCGATAAAATCGGAATGAAGAATGAACTGCAAAGGGTGAATCGAAGTAGATTCATTGGTTAATTACATAGCCTTTTTAGGTGTTTTTATACCTCAATAAATAGACGAAAATTTATGATGATTTAATTTTAACTACAAATCTTCTTGTTAGTTTTGACTTAATATTCCGTTATAAATAATGATCACATTCATATATGATATTTATTTTGATACTTCTTTTTGCTTTACCTTGACCAATTAATAAATTCGTTATATCTTAAGGCAGGAGGTAACTATGAAATGTCCTTTAATCAAACACATAAAATTGTCCTACTTAGCGGATTTATTCTTATTTTTCCTCATATTCTTTTAGGCCAGATATATGATCCTCCAGCATATCAGAAAAAACGTATCATGATGATTGAAGACCAGATTAAGTCCCGGGGGGTTAAGAATCTGGATGTACTCAGGGCTATGGAGGAGGTTCCTCGGCATCTTTTCGTGAGCGAGGATCTCAAACACGCAGCATACACTGATGGTCCTTTACCTATCGGGCACGGTCAGACTATCAGCCAACCATATATCGTTGCTCTAATGACAGAACTCCTTGAACCTGACAGTCAGCACGTGGTCCTTGAGGTTGGTACCGGTTCAGGATATCAAGCAGCTATTTTATCTAAGCTCGCTAAACACGTCTATACCATCGAGATTATTCCTGAACTCGGACAAGAAGCTGGAAAACGGTTGAAGCAAATGGGATATGATAATATTTCCGTAAAAATTGGAGATGGATACAAAGGGTGGCCAGAAAAAGCACCATTCGACCGGATCATAATCACTGCAGCTCCTGAACAGATTCCCGAGAAGCTCGTGGAACAGCTTAAACCTGGGGGGCAGATGATTCTTCCTGTGGGACCTCAGTGGTGGGGACAGGATTTAATTGTCGTTGAAAAGGACGAAAAAGGGGAAATTTCTACGAAAAAGTCCATCCCTGTTCGCTTCGTCCCAATGGTTCACGAGAAAGAGTAAATCCATTTTGTCAGCCAGAAATCAATCCTACATTTGATTGATTTTTTGCATAAATTTGCAACATAAACAGCTATCAAAAAGGAGTTGATCATGAAAGAACAAGAAATAGGATTTGTCTCCAATTATTTTAGCAAGATATCCGTAGCTGCCATAGAAATGACGAAAGGTAAACTTAAAACAGGAGACACCATTCATATTAAAGGTCATACAACTGACTTTGAGGAGATTGTGAAATCAATGCAGATTGAGCACGATAATATTTCGGAGGCAAAAACAGGAGACAGCATCGGTCTGAAGGTCAGCCAACATGTGCGGAAAAAAGATAAGGTTTACAAGGTCGTTAAAGATTGAATTAGTCCCTTTTAGGAAATAACATTACGCTGAGCCGCTAAATAAAGTAACGAAATTTCTCTCTCTAAATTGATCTGTTCTCCTGTAGAATATTTTCAAATTTGTACCACCTCGAATAGGTTAAAATATCCAATAATTTCTTATGAATGCTCCAAGCAATTACATCCATATAAGTTTCTGAAAAAATTAAAATCGCTAAATTAACTGTACATGAAGAAAATTCAGGATAAAGTAAGAAATTTTTGCGAAGATTATAATTTAGATTCACCACCTGAGCACAGGGTGCTGGATTTGCTGTCCGAATTAGGAGAAGTTGCAAAAGAAGTGTTAAAAATGTCGGATTATGGCAGGAAACCAATTGAATATAGGAAAGAAATCGAATCTGAATTAGGTGACACTTTATTTTCACTCATTACGCTGGCAAATCAGTTTAATGTTGACCTCGAAGACGCTCTGGAAACTGCTCTTACAAAATACCAGAAACGATTACAAAAAGGGTCTGCTGGCTCCGAAAGCGATTGAGTTGAGCGATCTTATCCTTATTGCAATTATTTTAACTATCAATCTTCAATAATCGGGGGTAACCAATGATTACAAAAGACATTTCCGGGTACTATCAATTCTATCCCTGTGTCGTTACTCTTGTTGGAGCCTGCAGGAAAGATAAAGTCAATTTTATGGCAGCAGCCTGGAATGCGGGCTTGAGTTTTCATCCTCCACTTTTTGGTGTTTCCATCCATCCAAAAAGATTTACTCACGACATGATCGTAGATTCCGGAGAGTTTACTTGCAATTTTTTACCCATTGAACACATCGATATCATCCACGGCACAGGTCGGGTTTCAGGGCGGGATTACGATAAGATAAAGCTGTTTTCTATCCCACTTGAAAAATCCGAAGTGATTAAGTGCCCAACCATAGAATCTGCTTACGCTGCATACGAATGTAAATTAGTCCACCGCTACCCTGTTGGAGACCATAATTTCTTTGTGGGGAAAGTGGTAGCTGTTCATTACAACAAAAATGTTATTACCGGTAAAAATTTATTGAATCCTGAGAAAATAAATTTTGCTTTATACCTGGGGAGCAACAGTTACATTTCAGCAGATCCAGACAGCGTCCAGATTATGCCCTCTGAAATTGAGATTCCCATACCACAGCGTTAGTACGAGGGCATAATAAAACTGGTTCATCACACATTATTGTCGGTCAGGCACCCGACTGATGGGTAATCTTGTCCAGCTCCTGACGGATATGTTTT
>CAZVFT010000011.1:14617-35705 GCA_964626495.1 uncultured bacterium | reverse complement strand
AGGGGTGTCACGATTCTTGCAGATTATCTAATTCCCTTATTCCCCTATCCCATTATACCTTTATTCCCCTAATTCCCTTATACCCTTATTCACTTATTCCCTGATTCCCCAATCCCCTAATTTCCTAATCTCCTAATTCCCCTATTCCCCCAGTTTTTGTTTTAAAAATTGAAATTTTATGTGGAACTTCCCGGGTAGTTTTCGAAGGGGAAATGAATTGACTTTACTTCGGTCAAGCGGTAACTTCCCCGCCCGAAAAAGGGAATAGAAGATGTTAGAAAAGGTTGATCCAAAAATAGATTTTATCGCTCTCGAGCACGAAATCCTCGATTTCTGGGAAAAGAATAATACCTTTCAGAAGAGAGTGGAGAAAAACAGAGGAAATCCTCGATGGTCATTCCTCGATGGTCCCATTACTGCCAATAATCCTATGGGAGTTCATCATGCGTGGGGACGCACCTATAAGGACATCTTTCAGCGATATCACGCGATGAAGGGGAATGACCTTCGATATCAGAACGGCTTTGATTGTCAGGGTCTATGGATAGAAGTTGAGGTGGAGAGGGAACTCGGGTTTAAGTCGAAGACCGATATTGAAGACTATGGTGTCGAAAATTTTGTGAATGCCTGCAAAAACCGTGTTCGGAAGTATTCTAAGATTCAAACGGAACAGTCTATTCGGCTCGGTTACTGGATGGATTGGGACAATTCCTATTTTACGATGTCCGACGAAAATAATTACACTATCTGGCACTTTCTGAAGAAATGTCACGAGCGCGGATGGATTTACAAGGGTAAGGATGTCATGCCGTGGTGCATTGACTGTGGTGCTGCCCTCAGCGAACACGAAATCGCTACAGAGGGGTATGTTGAAAGGACTCACACTTCCGTCTATCTGAAGTTCCCTTTGAAAGATGCTGAAGGAGAGTCCTTATTGGTCTGGACGACAACTCCCTGGACTCTCACATCAAATGTCGCAGCTGCGGTTCATCCCGATATGGATTACATCAAGGTGAAGCAGGGAGATGATATCCTGTACCTTGTAGAAAGCCGAGCAAATGTGCTCAATGAAAAAGGGAATTACGAGATTATTGAAAAAGTAAAGGGCTCGACGCTCGAAGGAAAGACGTATGACGGACCCTTTGATGGATTTGATGCACAAAAGTCTGTAGAGCACACTGTCATTGAGTGGGATGAAGTGAATGATGTAGAAGGAACAGGGATCGTTCATATTGCACCGGGATGTGGTCATGAAGATTTACTATTAAGCAAGGAGCACGACCTTGCTGTTATTGCTCCTCTGGATCAGTTTGGGACGTATTTGAAGGGGTTTGGATTTTTGACGGGGGAAAATGTCCGGGATGTGTCTGATGACATTATCGCGGATATGAAGCAAAGGAATATTTTATACAAACGGCAGCCCTATACTCATCGGTATCCTATCTGCTGGCGGCATAAGACTGATTTGGTATTTCGGTTGGTGGATGAGTGGTTTATCTCAATGGATGAGCTCCGCTATGATATTATGGATGTGACGAAAAAGATTCACTGGTTACCCGAATGGGGCGAAGACCGTGAATTAGACTGGCTGAAAAATATGCACGATTGGATGATTTCCAAGAAGCGATACTGGGGTCTGGCATTGCCCATATACGAGTGTGAAAAATGCGGAAAGGTTGAAGTAATTGGCAGCAAAGAGGAGCTGAAAGAAAGAGCAGTGGAAGGCTGGGACAAATTGGAGGGGAATTCGCCACATCGTCCCTGGATTGATGCTGTGAAGATTCAGTGTGACGAGTGCGGAGCAGTAGTCTCTCGAATTTCTGATGTGGGGAATCCCTGGCTGGATGCTGGTATCGTTCCATTTTCGACGATGCACTACCGGACCAATCCCAACTACTGGGAAAAGTGGTTTCCTCCTGATTTTATCACAGAGTGTTTTCTCGGACAATTTCGCAATTGGTTCTACTCATTACTGGCGATGGGTACCGTTTTGGAGAATAAACCCCCATTTAAAACCGTGCTGGGTCACGCAATGGTGAAGGATGAGAAGGGTGAAGATATGCACAAGAGTGCGGGGAATGCCATCTGGTTTGATGATGCAGCTGAAGATATTGGCGTTGATGTGATGAGGTGGATGTTTACTGTTCAGAATCCCGAGCACAATCTGTTGTTTGGATACGGACCGGCAAAGGAAGTCAGAAAAAAATTGATTACACTCTGGAATATCTACTCCTTTTTTGTTACCTATGCCAGTCTGGATAAGTTTGATCCAAAAACCTGTAAGGTAGATGAAAACAACTATACTGAACTGGATCGGTGGATTACTTCAAAAATGAACCAGCTGATCATAACAGCATCGAAGAATTACGAGAAATATCGAGTTGATAGATTAATGCGTCTGGTGGACAGGTTTCTGGATGATCTCTCAAATTGGTACGTCCGGAGGAACCGTCGGCGTTTCTGGAAAAGTGAGAATGACAGTGATAAAAATGCCGCTTATATGACACTCTACAATGTTCTTGTTGATCTTGTGAAAATCCTATCGCCAATTCTCCCCTTTGTGACGGAAAAAATTTATCAGAACCTCGTTGTGAATCTTGATCCATTAGCTTTGGAGAGTGTCCATCTGTTGGATTATCCAATTCGGACACCTGAGGAAGTTGATGACACCATCATTCGTGAGGTTGATGCGGTTGTTAAAATTGTGGAACTTGGTCGGTATGCAAGGAATAAAGCCAATCTTAAAATTCGTCAGCCGCTTGCAAAACTTCAATATCATGTTGAAAATGAATTTTTGGGTGATGCCATTAACCGGAATGTTGATCAGATTAAGGAAGAGTTGAATGTGAAGGAAGTTGAACAGGTAGATTTCGATAGTACTATGATCACGTATAAATTAGAACCAAATTATTCTCTGTTGGGTCAGCGGTTTGGAAAAGAGCTTCAGAACGTGAAAGAGGCGATTTCCAGTATTGCGTATGAGGAAATTGAAGAAAGCTTGCGTAGTGACGCTCCAGTGACCCTTACCAGCAAAGGAGTAAGTTTTGATCTGACAAAAGATGAGATTATCATAAAGATATCCTCTAAGGAAGGAAAGTCTGCTGTAAAGGGAGATGGAGTAACAGTTGCTGTTGATACTCGGTTGACCGATGAATTGATTCAGGAAGGTATCGTCAGGGATATCGTCCGGAAAGTGCAGAATATGAGGAAAGAGGCTGGATTAAACGTTGAAGATCGAATTCGTGTGAACTGTGTGTTAGAAGATGTAGCAAAGACAGCGATGTTAAATTTTAAGGATTATTTTTGCAACGAAGTCTTGGCGATGGAACTAAACCTGGATTCTGATAAGGGTGATTTTAATCAGGAAATTTCATTGTGTGGGAAAAAGGTTAGTTTTGGAATTTCAAAATTTTAGTTAAATTAAGACATACTTGAGGGAAATATGGCACAAAAGAAACTGTCGAAAAAAAAGTTAGCAGAGTTTGAGAAAATCATTCTGGAAATGCAAAATCGGGCTCTTGTAGAAATGGGATATATCAAGGAAAGCTCATTAAATAATTCTTCAAGTCTTGATGTAACAACAAGAGACTCCACTTATGCCTACCATATGGCTGATGTAGGAACCGATTCTCATGAGCGTGAGAAGGCTTTTTTCTGGTTTACTCGGGAAGGGAAATTTATTCGCTATCTTGAGGAAGCTTTAGAACGTGTCAGAAACGGAACCTATGGTTTTTGTAAAGAATGTGGAACATCTATACCGGAAGAACGCTTGAAGGAAGTTCCTCATACCCAACTCTGTGTATCCTGTAAGAACCAGCAAGAAAACTGATTGAATGTCCACTGGCTCTATAGGTGGTGTATTGATTTGCACCTCCGTGGTGGTGATATTAGATCGAATCAGTAAGATTATCACAAGAGCATACTTGGATGTCGGTGAATCTATTTCCGTCATTGGTAATTTTTTCCGTCTTACCCACGTCCAAAATTCTGGAATCGCCTTTGGCATTAACTTTAAAGGGGGTCCTGTACTTTTTACCATCTTAGCTATCATCGCTGTAATCGGGATTACAATTTATATCTGGAAGGTCAGAGAAGAACATATATTTAAAAATATTTCACTTGCATTAATATTGGGCGGTGCCATCGGTAATCTTTTAGACAGGTTTCTATTTGGAAAGGTAACCGATTTTTTACATTTCAGTATAGGCAGATACCAGTGGCCTGTTTTTAACGTAGCAGATTCCGCAGTTACAGTAGGAATGATTCTATTTCTATATTATTCATTTTTTAAAGTTGAACATATTAATTCTGATACTTGAGGGGAATGACCTCTTTAACTTTGACGGCTAATGTATCCTCGATTCGATTAGATAAATATCTTGCAGAGGAAATTGAATTTTTATCCAGAACTAAGGTAAAAGAGTATATAAAGACCAGCAAGGTTTTGATTAACGGGAAGCCCGTAAAACCAAGTTATCTTCTGGAGGGTGGTGAAATCATTGAAATTGAGATTCCCGATATTACTCCCTCAGAGGTGAAGGGTGAAGATATCCCCATTGATGTTTTATATGAAGATGAGATCCTCATTGTGGTGAATAAACCTGCTGGAATGGTTACCCACCCGGGAGCCGGGAATTATTCGGGAACTCTTGTCAACGGATTGGTTTATCATTTTAGCGCCCTGTCTCAAGTGTATGGTGATCAAAGACCTGGTATCGTTCACAGATTGGATAAAGATACGTCAGGAGTTTTAGTGGTAGCGAAAACGGATGAATGTCACCGACATCTGGCAGACCAATTTTCAAATCGAACGGTTTCAAAAACCTATGTTGGAATCGTTTGGGGAAAATTAAAAGAGAAGAAAGGTGTGATTGATAATTCCATCATCAGACATCCCACAAAACGGAAACAATTTAAAGTGGGAGAGGAGGGTCGATCTGCGATTACGGAATACCGTGTGATGAAAGAGTGGGAATATTTATCATTACTCGAAATACTCCCGAAAACAGGAAGAACCCATCAAATTCGAGTCCATATGGCATCTATCAACCATCCGATTTTTTGTGATGAGACCTATGGCGGGGGTAAATCCCGTACTAAAGGATACCAACCTGAGATTCGGAATCAAATGGTTGATCTATTTAACATCGCCAAAAGGTTTATGTTACATGCCCGAACCTTATCGTTTTATCATCCAAAAAGTGGCGTAGAGGTGACGTTTTCCGCACCGATACCTGAGGATTTGCAAACGATCATTGACAGACTGGATATAACTCGTGTGTGATCCAAAGCAACATATTATCCAACAATTTTTGGACTATTTGGAGAAAGAAAAACGGTATTCTCCTCATACTATGATGGCTTATCGGACAGATATCAAACAATTCTGTCATTTTTTAGATGGATATTTTCAGAAGGTAATACCCGATTTTAAAGAAGTAGATAAAACCTGTATGAAGCACTTTCTCGCGTATCTAATAGAGAAGGGATTAGCAGCAAGAACGGTTGCAAGAAAGTTGGCAACGATGAAAGCGTTTTTCAAATACCAGGAAAGATCGGAATTAATTTGTGTTAATCCGGTTTCTTCCATTCGGGCGCCAAAACTGTCAAAAAGATTACCTATATTTTTGGAGGAACATATTATTATTAGTTTGATGGAAGCTCCTTCAACAGAAACAGTTGGGGGTCTTTGTGATCGTGCTATTCTGGAACTGTTTTATGGGACAGGAATTCGTCTGAGCGAATTGGTCAATTTGAATGTAGAGGATTTGGATTTAACTGAAAATCTTGTAAAAGTTGTGGGGAAGGGAAATAAGGAGAGAATTGCCCCGTTTGGTGATGTTGTTAGACGGGTACTGATTAAATATCTTAACAAAAGAAATGTAGCTGCAGATATAGAATCAGAGAACATTCCTCTGTTTGTGTCTAACCGGGGAAGAAGAATGTCACCAAGAACAGTCCAGGTGAGACTTAAACGATATTTTCAACAAATTTCTGCAGGGATAGGATTAAGTCCTCATATTTTAAGACATACCTTTGCCACACACCTTCTTGATAGAGGAGCTGATATCCGGGCAGTGAAAGATCTCCTGGGACATGAAAGTCTGTCGTCAACGCAAGTATATACACACTTGAAAGTAGAGCAGATGAAGAAGGTGTTTCGCCAGGCTCATCCTCACGCTGAGTGAGAAATTTTAAAAGATTTAAAAACAGGGTGAACAATTGTTAAATAAATTCGTATATTTAGCACAACGATAGTTTGATTCACTTCAATTTTAAAAATATTATCTTGCCTGAAAATCCTACCTTAATAAGCGCGTTTAAATCAAATAATGTCGAATAAATGAAAGGAGATGCCATGAATATTGATGTCACATCCCGTCATATAACTGTTCCTGACAACATGAAGGAATATGCCATAAAGAAGGTAAATAAAATCCTTCGATATTATGAAAATCCCATAAGTTGCCACATTATTTTTTCTAATGAGAATAGTCAGAATGTGGTTGAGATTAACTTAGCTCTTTCCGGGAAACAAATTTTTGTTAAGAATGAGAGTGAAAATATGATGCAGTCTATCGACTCAGCTGTGGATAAATTGGTCACCCGTGTGAAAAAATTTAAAAGGAAGTTACAATCTCATCATTAACCAGAAACTATCTGCTTTAACGTGAGAGTAATAATTCCAATTGCCGGTTTGGGGACACGACTTTTACCCCACACAAAAAGAAGGCAGAAATGTCTGTTACCTGTAGCTGGCAAACCGGTTCTTGATCATATTGTTGAGCCTCTATTAAAATCCGGGTTTGACCAGATTGTTTTGGTAACAGGACATCTGGAGGAACAGGTAAAGGAATATGTTAAAAAGTTTGATGCAGAATTTTCGTTCGTACGTCAGGAAAAAGCACTGGGGCTTGGGCATGCTGTGTTCCAGGGGTTGGAAGATAGTGATGAGCCAGTACTAATTCAGTTGGGTGATGTGATTTATGATATTGATTTTACTGACTTTTGCAGTTCTCCGAATCACATTATAGCAGTAAATGAAGTTCCCGATCCTCAGCGATTTGGAATTGTTGAAACTGAAGGAGATCAAATTATAGCTGTTCACGAAAAACCGGAGGATCCCCCAACAAATCTGGCAATCGTGGGTCTTTACTATCTTTCAAGGCAGAAACCTATGTACGATATAATTCGGTATTTGATAGATAGTAACATTACCACAAAAGGGGAAATTCAACTTGCGGATGCTTACCAGTATATGATTGACCGAGGGGAGAAGATTGTATTTCAACACGTATTACATTATTACGATTGTGGTATTCCTGAGACTTTTTTAACCACAAACCGAGCACTTTTAAAACCTTTCGAATATCAAATTGAAGGGAGCACCATCAACAATCCGGTGTTCATTGGTCAGAATTGCACGATTCGAAATTCGGTGGTTGGGCCTTATGTAACTGTGATGGATGGAGTCTCTATCATTGATTCTGTTGTTACGGATGCTATTGTACTGTGGAATACTTCTATTGAATGTAGAAAGGTGGATCATGAAATTGTGGAGGAGGGAAAAGTCGGACAAATCTGTTGATTTTACTTCAATAAAAAAGTTAACTTCCATTTGTTCAATCAATCATTTTTTAACGAGGAGGATATGAGTACACGAGTTATTACATCAGAATCGGTGACAGAAGGTCATCCAGATAAGGTTTGTGATCAGATCTCCGATGCCATCTTAGATGAGCTGTTACGTCAAGACCCGGAATCCCGGGTTGCTTGTGAAACAATGATAACGAGGGGATTGACGGTAGTATCAGGAGAGATAAGAACCCACGGATTTGTGGGGGTAGAACGTATGGTGAAAGAGGTACTTAAAAATATTGGTTATATCGATATTGCATGTGGAATGGACTACGAAGAGGTAAGAGTACTTTCTTACATCCACCATCAGAGCCGTGAAATCGCTCGTGGTGTGGACGAGTATGAAGGACACGAACAGGGAGCCGGTGATCAGGGATTAATGATTGGGTTCGCCTGCACAGAAACACCGGAGCTGATGCCTCTTCCTATTCAATTAGCCCATCATCTGACGAAGCAGTTGGCAAAATTACGAAAAGAAGAAACACTGCTGTGGTTAAGACCCGATGGGAAATCTCAGGTTTGTGTTGAATATAATGATGATGTCCCCATACGGGTAAAAAAGGTTGTTATCGCCACTCAACATGATAATATGCTTAATCAATTTAATGACGAGGACAGTGAGCATGAATTCGTAGAAAAAGAGGTGATCAAACACATCATTATACCTGTGCTTGAGGAAACAGGTGTGCCCTACGATCAGGAATTTATTGTGAATGGAACCGGGAGATTTGTTCATGGTGGACCGGAAGCGGATACGGGTTTGACAGGTAGAAAAATTATCGTGGATACTTATGGAGGATACGTATCCCACGGAGGGGGTTGTTTTTCTGGGAAAGATCCCTCCAAAGTGGACAGATCTGCCACCTATATGGCTCGGTATATAGCCAAGAATATGGTAGCAGCAGGACTGGCGAAACAGTGCGAAATAAACCTTTCATATAGTATCGGGGTTGCTGAACCAACTTCCTTTTTCGCTCGCTCTTATGGAACTGGAAAGGTAAGTGATGAACAATTGACGAAAATCGCTCGTGAGGTTTTCCCTTTAAAACCAAAAGAGATTATAGATCATCTTCGGTTGAAAGAACCGCGTTATTTTGAAACGGCGGCTTACGGTCATTTTGGTCGAGATGGCGATAAATTTACCTGGGAAAAAACTGATCAAGTGGAAATTCTTAGAAAATATTTATGAGGTTAGGATGTCAATCGGAAAAACCAACAAATCAATAGTTGAAGAAATACCCTATAAAATCAAGGATATCAATCTTGCCGATCAGGGGCGTAAAGCTATAGAAATGGGCGAGAAGGAGATGCCCGGCTTAATGGCTGTCAGGGAGAAATACGGAAAGGAAAAACCCCTTGCCGGGTACAAAATCACTGGATCCCTTCATATGACCGTGGAGACAGCAGTTCTTATTGAGACGTTAAAGGAATTAGGAGCAGATGTTCGTTGGGCAAGCTGTAACATTTTTTCAACTCAGGATTACGCCGCTGCTGCTATAGCTTCAACCGGGACACCTGTATTTGCTTGGAAGGAGGAAACTCTGGAAGAGTACTGGTGGTGCACTCTGCAGGCTTTAACATTTCCGGGTGATCGGGGACCAGATCTCATAGTGGATGATGGTGGCGATGCTACGTTACTGGTTCATATGGGATATGAGTTAGAGGAAGTATATTCAAATACAGGACAGATTCCTGATATTGAAACAGATGTTGAAGAAGAGCGAGTTATTGAGACACTTTTGAGAGACGTACTAACAAAAGATGCGATGCACTGGCATAAAGTAGCAGAAAAACTGATTGGGGTTTCAGAAGAGACAACAACGGGTGTTCATCGTCTGATACAGAGAGATGAAGAAGGGACTCTGCTGTTTGCAGCTTTTAATGTGAACGATTCGGTTACAAAATCAAAATTTGATAACATCTATGGAAACCGTGAATCTCTGGCAGATGGAATTAAACGAGCTACTGATGTGATGATTGCTGGAAAAGTGGTGGTGATATGTGGCTATGGAGATGTGGGTAAAGGGTGTGCGCAATCTATGCAAGGGTACGGAGCCCGTGTGATTACCACCGAGGTTGATCCCATCAATGCACTGCAGGCGGTGATGGAAGGGTACGAGGTGACGACACTGGAAAAAGCATTACCTGAGGGAGATATTTTTGTTACCGCTACAGGTAACAGGGATGTTATCACGCTTGATAATATGAAAAAAATGAAGGATCAGGCAATCGTTTGTAATATTGGACATTTTGATCATGAAATTCAGGTAGCGCAACTGAATACAGCACCCGATATTGAGAAAGAAAATATCAAACCGCAGGTGGACAGGTACACCTTTCCTGATGGTCATCAGATTTACCTGCTGGCTGAGGGTCGATTAGTGAATTTGGGATGTGCCACGGGTCACCCCAGTTTTGTTATGTCCGCATCGTTCACCAACCAGATGTTGGCGCAAATGTATCTTGCAAAGGAGAAGCCGAAGATTGGAGTATATCGTCTTCCGAAAGAACTGGATGAGGAAGTTGCCCGATTACATCTTGAGAAATTAGGGGTGATACTGACGGATCTTACGGATAGTCAGGCAGACTATTTGAATATTCCAAAGGAAGGTCCGTTTAAGTCGGACCATTACCGTTATTAATTCGCAACTCAATAGTTCGATAATAGAATGATGCTGTCTACCCACTGGTGGATGGCATTTTTTTTAATAAAATATTTGTGGAAATCCTCACTAAAAGTAGTGTACCTTCTTATCGATAGTTTTACTTAAAGTTAAAAACTAAACGAAATCTTCTTCAAGGTGGAAAAATCAACTAAGTCGTTCTTGCATTTCAAAATGGGTAAAATTTTTAATCGAAAAATTGGTGTAGTATTAGTTGTTTTGTTTACTACTGGTCTATTTATTGTCAACAGTTGTGATTTTCGTAATCCTGCTGACTTTGACACACCCACGTGGAATGTAAATTTAAACATCCCTTTAATTGAGGAACGTTATAATCTTGGTGAAATTGTAGACAGCGTACAAATCTTTCAAGGTCCTGATTCTGGGATGCAGATTATTTTTGAAGGTGATCTGCCAGATACTTCTATTGATCCATCTTTCCTGCGAGTGGTTGTCAACGAAGATGTACCATTTGATCAAGACCCAATCATTGCACCAACGTTGAGTGTGACTATAGATACAACAATACCCATTCCACCTATTCAACTTGCTCCTGGTGGACAGTTGTATGATACTTTATATCAACCATTTAATGTTCCACCAAGTACAGATAAAACAATTTTTACCGAGACTTGGAATACAATCGCCGCAGCATTTGATACGACAATTATTGTGGACATTGAATTACCGGAACCCAGTGATCTTCCTGAATTTATTGCTTCAATTGAGGCAATTGTTATTCAAGAAGATAGCCAAACTGATACCAGTATGTTTATGACCTACATTAAGAATAATGGGATTCCAACAGCAATCCAGGATATTAATTTTCGATTATTAACGGATACGAAAGGTCCGTTGGATACATTGGCACACCACGCAAATTCTTATCTATCGAAAGACCAAGAATTTCCAAAACAGACATTGATTGGGGGTGATTCTTTAGGTTCGACCATCCGTATGGAAATTGGCTTAACGTTAGAACAGGATACTGTAAACAATACCCTGACTATTAATGAGGGTGACTCAATTCAAATTAATATGTCCATTCGCTTGAGGATTTCTGGTTTTGATGAGGCTGTTGTCCAAATTGCTGAAACAGATATATCACCTGAATTACCCGAGTTTAGTTTTCAATCTGATATAGAAATTTATTCTGGAGAATTTGCTGATGTGCAGGAACTTAATGTAAATGAAATTCGTGTTTCTAACTTAAAAAGTACGTTCCCTTTTAACATTAATTTCACGATGAATTTCAGAAATTTTATTCCCCCTGTTGGATCAGATTCTGTGAAAATTGACACGGTATTAAGTAGTGATATCCCAACCTATTCAAAAATATTTGATATCAACAGTTATACTTTTGCAAATCCTTTGGGGGAGGATAGTGCCCTTACGGCTCTTATCGTCGATGTTTCTGCGATCTTGGATTCACAACAGACTACTATTCCGCTTGACGGTTCTGAATTGGGTAATATCACAGGAAGAGTTCAGGTGGATGAGTTCCAATTTGAATCCCTTCAAGCTAATATCATTCAGCAATTCCCTACCACCACGCAGTCATTGGAGGGAATGCCCCAAGGATTTATAGGTATGGCATTTACCGATGTCAAGATTGAATTTATTATGTTTAATCAAATCCAGCTGCCTGTAATGCTTGATATTGACATGGTTGGAGTTAATACATTTGGGGATTCATCTATCGTTTCTGTAAGAGCAACTATGGGAAGTCCTGAGACTTCTGCCGATACAACGAAAACGGTGATCCGTTTGAGCCGAGAAGGAACCACCACTTTGATCTATGGCTCGCCTTCGGACAGTATGTGGTCAGATAGTTCAACCGTTCCTCCTGGTCCGGGGAAGTCAACGATTGTGGATTTGCTATCCTTTGATCCAGCTACCATAGTAGTGAATTCCACTGCAAAAATTGATGGACGTGGAACAATTGTAATTGGCGCAACCATTGGAGGTGCTTATAGACTTTTAGCGCCTTTTGAAGTTTGGATGGATGAAATGAGGTTTATTCCTGTGAATAAAACCCCGATTGAGGAGATGGATCACGATACACGGATACAATTGCGTAGTTCACTTGTAAGTGGTAGTGTCACAGCAAGGGTCATTAATCATATTCCAATCGGTGGTAGTCTTTCAATCCTGTTTTCAAATAAAAATGTCTTCCCATTGGACACAACAGCAGAAAGTCTGGAAGCCTTTCGCGATTCCATGGTGGTAAATGAAGGTTGGGAATCCACAGATAGTGTTTATGTTGTGAATGCCTGCTCTTTATTAACTCCATCGAGGGAAGATATATATATTTTTAATGTAATGTCAGACTCAAGTGATTGCATTGAGGGATTGTCATACCTTATTCGGAGTAGTGGTTCCGGAATTGATACCGTGATTTCTTATATTGATACATTGATTAAAATTATTTTACCTGATCCTGATTCATTATATTCAGAATCCTCAACGGAAGGGAGAGAAGGAGCTGTTTATATCCCGGGTGATAAGACATATTCCAGCATAATTGACACAAGTAGTATTTGGTTACTATCTGACTTGGGACAGCGTTATGTTGCTCCTATGATCAATCTAAATGGAACCATAGAAGATGGTGATACTCATGTGGTATACCTTACAATGAACGACTATATTGAGATCAAATCATTTATGACATTTCAGATTAGCAGTACGGGTCTTTTTGAAGAGGGAGAGAATGAATTACTTATAGTTTATCCAAATGGAGGACAAAGTTTTGTTGTGGGGGACAGTGTGGTGATTCGATGGAGGTCTCTTGGGGAGAATATTAGCGGAGATAGGGTAGAGGTGTTTATTTCAATTGTGGATGAACCTGAATTGGATGAAGATACACACTGGTCTTCTATTGCAGATACTATTGATAATACTGATTCATTAATCTGGGTACCCACTGAATCTGATACAGGACGGCACTGGATTCGAGTATGTAATGAATCGAGAACAATATGCGATATGAGTGGGTGGTATTTTGATGTGCTATCGGATACAAGCGTTTCGATGAATATTCAATCCGAGTTTCAAGCTATCAAGAGAATTCGAAATTGAAAGAGTAATTGACCGAGGGAGAATTCTAACAAATATGAGATAATTGTAAATGTAAGATTATGGCAAACCGGTTTCATATCAAGAATTTAAATAAGGAAGTGTCTATCTCTTTGAAGTAACAAAGTAATGAATCTTAGGCGAATTATACTAATTTTAGTTATATTAAGTGTAGGCTGGAATTTTCTCTATCCACAAGCCAAAAGAGATCCCCGTATGACAGCTTTAGCAGGATCTTATACTGTCATAGCTGATGGTGTTTATGCAGTGGGGGTTAATCCAGCTAACCTTGCCTACCAGTTCGACAAACCATTTATGTGGCAGATGGGAACCGTCAATTTTGGTTTTGTAAATAATTTTTTCTCTCTGGAAAGGTGGTCAGGATTAAGTGGTGTAAACTTGGAACGAAATAATCAGGCGAAGAAAAAAGAAATTTTTGATGAATTAGCATACAGTCATGCTCTTGATCTAACTGTTGATACCCATATGGCGATTCCTGTGATGAATTATTCAGCAGGAAATATGGCTTTTACCAGCGATATTGTGATGGTTAGTGATCTCAGTGTTCCTGAAGATGTTTTTAGGCTCATGCTCGAAGGAAATCCTATGGGAAAGTCAATGGATATATCGCTCGATTTTGAAACAATTGGTCTTGCTGAGTATGGTTTCTCTTTTGCTGTACCGTATGAAAAATTTTCATGGGGTGTTACGTTGAAATATCTTCAGGGGCTTTTTTACCTCGGCATTGATCCCGATTCAACTGAAATTAGTCTTGTTACTGACACAACAGCATTTTATGGTAGTGGTCGTTATTTTGTTCGACAGGGAATCGGCGGGAGCGGATTTGGGCTTGATATAGGATTCCGAACAAATGAGTTTAACGGATGGACATTAGGTGTGTCCATAATTAATCTTTTTGGAACAATTTCCTGGAACAAACCATCTTTAATTAAGGATATTTTAGGGGTAGATGAACAACATGGACTCTTTACTTTTGGTGGGGAAGAAGTTGTAGATGGCTCGGCGATGGTTTACGAATTTGAGATTGATAGTCTCAATGCTCTTCAGATGATTGATATGGATTATGACGATATCTTTACATCATCTCGATTGGTGGTGAGAGATACCACAGACGAAGGGCAAGCTAGACCTTTTTCTACACGATATCCATCTCTCCTCCGGTTTGGAATATCCAAGCAGGTGGATCCGGATATTCTTATCATTTCCGACCTCGTAGCAGGGTTTCAAGATAAACTGTATGTAATGAGAAGATGGAAATGGTCTATCGGAGCAGAATTCACTCGATTCCCCGGGTTCCCGCTCAGAATTGGATACAGTTGGGCTGGTGCTGATTTTAAAGAATTTGGACTTGGTTTTGGATGGTATTTTGGACCAGTAATGTTTGATTTTGGTCTCGCTTTCCGAAATGGATTATGGATTCACAGTATGGAGGGACTTGGAATTTCTATGGGATTAACGATTACGGGTCTGAAGGGGAGAGGAAAGTAACTACTTCTTCGAGAATATCATCAATATAATCCCACCCACCGAAAATACGATATTTCCAATCCAGGCAGAAATTAAGGGCTCAACTATCCCCTTATAACCGAGGGTTTGTCCGAACCGAATAAAAGCATAATAACCAAAAATAACAAATACACTCATCCCAGCTCCGAAAGCAAGACTTCCCTTTGTTCTGGCTGTCACAAGAGGTAAACCAAAAAGAACCACAATGAGATTGGTAAATGCAAATGAAAGCTTGTTGTGAAGATTTACTTCCCACCGAGTGGTATCTACACCATTATTTCTCAATTCCTTAATAAATCCTTTTAACTGAACAAAGTTACGTTCCTCTGGCGAAATAGCCTCCAGGGAAATATCTTTTGGCGTAAAATCTAGAACCAGAAGTGTATCTTCATTAGAAAAATGTACACTGGATTCAAATCCATCAGGTTGGAATTCTCGTATGGCATAGATGTGAAGATTCCAGGTTCTCTTTTCAGGATCCCATTTCATCCATTTAGTATCAATTCTTTTTAGAAGGGTACCAGATTCCAAAAATTGCATAGACACTCCGAGAGCTTTTTCTCGTTTGGATTGATATCGATCGATGGCAATATGAAATTTATTTGATTTTTGAAGAAAAATGTTATTCCTGCGCTCTCGATAATATTTCCTGCCCTGTTTTTTCAAGTGTTCCTTTTCAATCGTCTGGCGTTTCTGGTTACCCAGCGTCACCAGTTGGTTATCAAAATAAAAAGACATCATGCTCACCATAATGGAGATAAATATGATTGGAACAGCAATCCGGTACAAACTGATTCCTGATGATTTCATTGCTACCATTTCATTTCGTTTTGCCATCAGACCAAATGTGAAAATGGTGGCAATTAACATTCCCATCGGTAAACCAATATTGATGAACCACGGGAAGTAATAAAGATAGTACTGTGAAATGATGGTTATGGGGACTGAAGAATCGATAAACTTATCAAGATTTTCAATGAGATCCACAATAACGAATATGGAGGTAAAAGCACAAATGGAAGCAGTAAGAATGGATAAAAACTGCTTTATTAGATATAAATCAAGTTTTCTCATATCTATATCAAGTTACACAGAGTGAACTCATTTAGGAAATAAAATTTCCATAATCGAACTGGTACAAACATCTCATAATTCCAACTGGTTTATTGGGAATAGTTTGAGTTGACTTGATTCAATCATTAACCTGTCCCGAAGCTTCGGAAGTAGATGAACCACCCGCAAATAAACATATGTTCCCACAGGTATCCCAAGGTATGATGAATTATCCATATTAACAATATTTCATGCTCTTGTATTGATATTTAAGTGGACTTTATATTTTTCAGATTTTCAAAGTAAATACTGGCTGCGTTCATGACACGAGGTGCAAGGATGATAGTTGATATCACCGTTGGAATAGCCATCAGGGCGAACATTCCGTCTAAAAAATTAATAACCGCATCAATTGAGATTACTGCGCCGATAACAAGCGTAATCGTGTAAAATATTCGGTAGGACTTTTTCCATCTTGTTCCAAAAAGAAATGCTGTGCATTTTGAACCGTAGTACGAATATCCAATCATCGTAGAGATACTGAACACTACAACACTGATCAATAAAATATATTTCCCCACAACTGGGAGTCCTGCATTAAAGGCTTGGGTCGTCAGCGTTACTCCATTGGCTTCTGAGTTTTGCCACACCCCGGTGGAAAGAATCACCATGGCTGTAATACTGCATACTAAAATTGTATCCACGAAGGGTCCTATCATTGCTACCAACCCTTCACGGATTGGTTCCTTCGTTTTAGCAGCTCCATGAGCCATAGCTTCCGTGCCAATTCCTGCTTCATTTGAAAAAGCAGCTCTTCGTATACCGGTAATTATGACGGTTCCTACTGCACCTCCTAATACCGCTTCACCTGTGAAAGCATCTCTCACAATAAGAGCAATGTAGTATGGAATATCGGTGATATTGTAAAGAACAATGAAAATACCCGCAATTAGGTACAGGATAACCATACCCGGTACCATTCGGGATGCTACCAGCCCGATTCTCCGGATGCCCCCAAAAATTACAAGAGACACAAGAATTGCAATGAAAACCCCAACAGTCAAATCTCCGATGAATTGATTTTGAGAAAAAAGCTGGTATGG
Source organism: uncultured bacterium (assembly GCA_964626495.1). Taxonomy (GTDB): domain Bacteria; phylum Fidelibacterota; class Marinisomatia; order Marinisomatales; family CAZVFT01; genus JACNLN01. The sequence continues at coordinate 18,643 of CAZVFT010000011.1, read as the reverse complement.
TAAGAAAATTTCATCCCGAATAATCTGTGTAAGCTGATTTGCCTGAAATAATGAAAGACAGCCAAATAATCCTGCCACACTGAAAAGGAGAGAGAGAGGGCGGAAACGGGTTCCTAAAGCTTCGGTGATGACATACATTGGACCGCCCTGGATTTCTCCTTGATCGTCTTTACCCCTGTACATCACAGCCAGGGAACAGGTAAAAAACTTTGTGGCAGACCCTACGATAGCGCTGACCCACATCCAGAATAGAGCACCTGGACCACCTGTCTGAATGGCTACTGCCACACCACTGATGTTTCCCATTCCAACTGTACTGGCAAGAGCACTGGATAACGCCTGAAAATGGTTAATCTGACCGGGATCATCCGGGCTATCATACTTACCTCGAATGATGTCCACTCCGTGTTTCAGATAGCGAAATGGAATAAATCGTGAATAAATAGTGAAAAACAGTCCACCGCCAAGCATCAGTATTAGTAAAGGAGTTCCCCAGAGAAAATTGGCAAATTCGTTGAGGTATTTATCGAGCATCTATAAGAAAGTAGTTGTTGTTAGCAACAGGTAAGATATCCATCAATATTGGTCTCAAATATACGGATTTCCCCTATTGATATTGAAGAAAAAATGCAAGTGTCCTTATGTTGGGGGCAGATGGTGAAATTATACCTATGAAGATTTTTTCTGGGAAAGGAGAAGTCTTTCAAGTCGGTTTGGTGACCGCTTTAATACCCTTACACGAAATGTTCCAAAATCCAGAATCTCTCCTGTTCGTGGAAATCTACCAAGTTTTGAGAGAATGAATCCGCCAATGGTTTCATAATTCCCTTCAGCAATTTGATAATTGAAGCGTCTGTTTAAATCATTAATTTCCACAAGACTGTCTACAATGAGGTTGCCATCGGTAAGTTGATTAATCTTCCTACCGGTATCGTCGAATACATCCTCGAATTCACCAAAAATCTCCTCCATCAGATCTTCCACAGTTACAAGTCCGGATGTCTTTCCTTTGTCGTTCTTAACGATGGCGATACTGGAATTTTGTCTTTGTAGTTCTTCCAGGACTTCTCTGGCAGTGATGGAGGAGAGGGTAAAGATTGGTGGTTTTATAACAGACTTCAGGGAGGAAGGAGAGGTAAAGAGATCATGTAGAAAAACAATTCCAACGATTTCATCCAGCTTATCTCGATATACGGGGAGTTTTGAATAACCCGTATCAATGAAAATTTCTATCACTTCTTGAATGGAGGTATCTTCCCTGATGGCAATAATATCCGACCTGGGAGTCATAGCCAGATAGACAGGGTTAGTTCCAAATTCAAAAATGTTGGTGATAACTTCTTTTTCTTCTTCTTCATATTCTTCAGAAGTCTCCACAGACCTGAAAAGCCACTTCAGTTCCTGCCGGGATAAATGAGAAGACGTGATATTCTGCTGGGAGGTAATTAATCGGGAATAGCTTTGCACTAATTTTACGAATGGTGTGAGAATAATTTCAAAGAGACGGATAAGTGGGGTAATCATTACTGACAAGGATGTAGCATGGTCGCGAAAAATAACCTTGGGAACAATCTCGCCAAAGATGAGGATGATGACTGTAATGGTAAAAGCAGCCAACAGGGGAGAAATCCCAGACTTGATTAAAATAACGGTAGCAAATGAGGAAGTTAGAACGTTGGCAATATTTGTCCCAACGAGAACGGTGGTGAGATAGCGTTCAGGTTCGGCGAGAAGAAGATGAGTTCTGCCTGCAATCCTCCGTCCCTGTTTTTTCCAGACCTCCACCTGTATTGGATTTGCCTGGATAAAGACAATTTCACTCCCGGAAAAGAAAGCAGAAAGAATAAGACCTATAAGAGCTAAAGTGGGTTCAAGCATTATTTTTTTAAAATTTAACTATGATACAAATTAGTCCAAAAAGATTTATTTATATTCTGGACTCTTGGTATATGAGAGCTATCTTGTATTAGCAAATATTTTTAGATGAACAAAGTTGAAATGATTTTACTAATTCGCTTTGCTGATTTACCATCCCACAGCTCTGGGCATCTATTGGTATCTATCTTTTCCGATAGCACACTTTCAACTTCCGTTGGAATATTATCATAACTTGTTCCAATGACTTTATTTGTTCCTTGAGTTATTGTGATGGGACGTTCTGTATTATCTCGGATAGTTAAGCAGGGAACACCAAAAAATGTAGATTCTTCTTGAATACCTCCTGAATCCGTTAAAACAATGTCTGCATTTTTCTGAAGACACATGAAATCGGTATATCCGATAGGTTCAGTAATAAAAAATCTGGGATTGGATTTTAAAGCATCCAGAAGTCCATATTCTTTTAACATCTTTCGAGTCCGAGGGTGAATAGGGAAAATGCAATTTAAGAACGTAGTGGTTTCTTCTAAAGCGCGGACAAGTTTTACCAGATTTATTTCATCATCCACATTGGATGGACGATGAAAGGTCATGAGAGCATATGGTTTGGTAACGCCTAATTTTTCCTGAATTGAGGATCGTTCGAAGTGTGATAAAAATTGCACAAGGGAGTCAATCATGGTATTTCCCACAAAATGAATTTTAGCTTCGGATATTCCTTCTTTGGTAAGATTGTCAGCTGCATCGGGACAAGTGATAAACAGAAGGTTTGAAATCTGGTCGGTGAGAATACGATTAATCTCTTCCGGCATCGTTCGATCAAAACTGCGAAGACCTGCTTCTACATGAGCTGTGGTAATATGTAGTTTTACTGCAGCTAATGAACATGCGATAGTAGAATTGACATCCCCGAAGACAATGACCAGATCTGGGGTATCGTCATATAAAATTTTTTCATAACGTTCCATAATTTTTGCGGTCTGTTCACCATGTCTACCCGAGCCTACTTCCAGATCAATATCAGGAGATTTCATCCCAAGTTCATCAAAAAAGAGGGATGACATATTGTGATCGTAATGCTGTCCGGTATTGATCAGTTTGAGGTCAAATTGATTCAATTCTTCCAGCGTTTGATAAACAGGGTTGGCTTTAATGTAGTTGGGTCGTGCTCCTACAACGAGATGTATCTTTGGTTTATTATCTGACATATTTTTGCATATTTTCAGCTTCAATTAATCGGCTGAATTTATTCTATATTTATGCACTTCAAAAGCCCAATATTTACCTATACTGCGTACAAGTAAGTCGTATGCTGAGAATCTGTGTAGAACTTCAATTAATGAAGATATATCTTTTCGATAAGAGTAAGGTTTAGGGGGTGCAATAATATTAGTCATCGGATTAAAATCCATACTGTTGTTATAAGACAATTAATTGCATCTTTATACGTGTGAGTTATTCTATTCCACCCCCTTAATAAAGAAAAAGGTGTCCAAATAATTCTGGACACCTTTCTTCAACCAATATTTTTATATTGAATTAGAAGAGAGTGGAAATATCGTAACTGATTATAGCACCAAGATTAATCCAACCTGTTGGTTTATCTGCTATATCATCACCTCCTGCAGCTGTTGTGGCATTACCTCTTCCATATGCTTTAATGAACAGAGGTAAGTTTGGTACTTGATAATCAAATGAACCTCCAATTGTAGTCCCTAATCCCGCACCGAAGTAACCACCACTGACCTGGATGGATAAAATACCAGGTAACTCAAAAGGTAGCATATCATTTAAAGCAGTGTTTATAGTACCAAGAAGTGCTATGCCAGAATAGTAGTCACCCCAGCTATAAGTTAGGATTTCTGCTCCCACACCGATAGTAAAGGGTCCCAAAGGAAATCCATAGGGAGTACCAACAATTATTCCAATATTTGGACCGGCTGACTCAGCTCCTTTTAAATATTCTCCTGTAATGATGGGATAACCAATATTTAATCCTACCGTAAAACCTGCACTGGCAGCAAACTCTTCTTCAACAATTTCCTCCTCCATTACTTCTTCTTCCATTATGGCTTCTTCTATTAATTCTGCGGCTTCCTCAACTTCCTCTTCAGTTTCAGCTTCTAATAAAGTTTCTATGTCTTCCTC
>CAZVFT010000011.1:0-14517 GCA_964626495.1 uncultured bacterium | reverse complement strand
CTTCCTCAACTTCCTCTTCAGTTTCAGCTTCTAATAAAGTTTCTATGTCTTCCTCTACTGCCTCTTCAGCTTCTATTTCCTGCTCTTCTTCTATTACAGTTTCTAACAAAGACTCTAAAGACTCTTCTACCTCTTCTGTTTCCTCTTGGGCTACAAGAGGCCAGAAAGCCAAGGATATAACTAACATAAAAATGATCGGATTGTGTTTAACAAGGTGTTTCATATCTTTTTCTCCTCTTAATTTGTTTTGGGCTCACTTTTATTATAGAACTCTTTGCAATAAGTGTCAAGTTTTATTTATAAAAAATATTTTTACCCTACAGAATGTAGCATTTGATGTTATTAAACTAAAAGTTTTCATCAAACCAGTCTACCTGAAGGAGTAAATTTCTTATTATCTTCACATCTCTACTATTCTTCACTCCACCACTTACTCAGAATGTCACCCAGCCATCAACTGAATAATTACTTAATTATAGACGTTAATTATAGAAAATTTAATTGATATTGTATTAAGTTATTTATAACATATTTAACGGATTTACAATGATTTTCTTAGTGAAAAGGTGATTTTCATTTTTTTTTAATGGAATAAAACTCTATATTAATTGTCCGATCACTTAGTATTATTGGGAGAAATATCATGTCAATTGATTTTAATAGTCCTGATGTAAGAGTATCCTATTTATCAGAAAAATTGGATGGTCTCCTCGATGGGATTAACGAATCATATGGAACAGTTCTGCTGGATGAATTAATTTTGCGATTGGAACATACCATCAGTGAGTTTAATGATGAAGTTAAGGAGTTGATGGATTGTTTAAAGGCAAATACAGAAAAGAAAGAAGAGTTGTTGGAAAAGATAAAATCAGGGGAATTTGGAACCCCTGATCAAGTTGAGGAGGAAACTGTTCCTCAAAGAGAATTAAGCGAATGGGAAAAAAGACTTGAGAAAATGGATAAAAAATAAAGGGAGTAAAGATGGAAACAAGAGATAAAATCCTAATTTTGATTGTTATTGCCTGTATTGCCGCAGCTATTTATTATAAGGTTAGCATGGACAAAATGTTTGCAAGGATGGATGAAATGGAATTTCTACAGTTAAAACATGTTGATGAGGTTAATAGCGAATTCCGGGAAGACTTAAGGGATTTAAATCTTAAATTTATTGGAAGAGGAAAACATCTTAAAAAAGCTAAACAAGATATTGTAGCCAATACTCAGCTTATTAACGATGTGGCCGATTCATTATCTAGGGACATTGAAACTGTCCAGTTAAACTTGGAAGATCATGAACGTTTTGCAGAGGCTAGGTTTAAGAAAGTGGAAGAAAATGCGGAACAGTTTGAATCACAGTTTAAATCCTTTAAACGAAGGAGCCACCGTGACATTGCTGACCTGGATGAACGCCTCCGAACGGCTGAAGATGATATTGAGGATATAAACGCTCAAATGCCAAAGAAAAAATAATTCCAAGAAAATCTTTAGCTGAATATAAGGGGTTCTACTGAACCCCTTTTTAATTATTCAATTCTTTAGTCAGATTGGAAAATACACATTTGTTAAAACATCATTGATTAGTACACATCACATTTCACGACCTATTTTTTCCACCTGCACATCCCACTTTCACTCTTTTCCATTTCTGAGCCGGAAGATAATTATGCTCTTTAGTGAATCGGTTCTATCTCAGATGCTTAAAGTGTTTACTTCTCAAGGAAATGATGAGAGTCGACAATTCCTCCCTAACCTGACTGAATGACCTGCTCCGCAATTATAAATCAGTTGTATCCGTTTTTTTACTCTGATATTCTTTTAATAAGTCTTCAGCAATAGGATCATCAGGATTTTTCTCCAACCAGTTATTTATAACAGAAATAGCTTTATCCCAATCCTCAAGTTCTTCGTATACTTTTAACAACATACCAACAATCTCAGGTCGTCCAGGATTTTTATAGTACAAGTTCTCAAAGATACTCAAACTTTTTTTAAAATCACCTAAACCGAGATAGATACGACCCAGATGAAAATCCATATCATGGCTTGTTTTAGGAATCACCTCCTCAGGTATCCGGATACTCAGGGAATCCAGTGCGGCTAAAGCCTCTTGTTGAAGTCTCTCCAGCTCATCGTCCGATAGCAATGGCTCTTTTTTCCTTTTTTTCTGGATTCTCCTCAGATCATCATCCGCCAACTGAAGAAAAGCCGAACGATAATTCTGGAGCAATTTTATGATGTTGGGATTATAATACACTTCAGGGTTATTAAGATTTCTATATTGATATTTTTCCAATAGATTTGTCTTTAAATTGTCATAATCAATCAGTTTTCCCGTTTTGTGAGATTTCAAACGAAATGCTAATCCCTCCATATCAAGATACTTATCCAGACCAATCTTATTACTATGCGAAACTGTTACAGCAAAGTAGATTGGATAACGCCATTTACTCTCTTTAATAATGTGAAAGATCATCAAATCCTGAACCCTAATTCCATTTTTCCCAAATGTTGGTTTTAATTCCCAACTTATTTTTCTCTCGGTATTGAGAGGGTTATCTTTGACGGGAATGGTAACAGGAGTTGTTTTCCACTGGCTAACCTGTAAAAACAATGCTTTTTTAGTTGCGGGATTCTTGCCTATGGGTTGAACACCTGAAATCTGATCATCCGTGAGGTTAATAAATCGCTCACCTTTCGGACGGGAATCTCGAAGTTGTCTGATGTACCAATCCGTATTCAGCAAACTCAGATTGGCTACCGTTATATCTTTTCGGACGCCTTCTACTTCCTGAAGATACCAGAGCGGGAAAGTATCATTATCGCCATTAGTAAAAATGATGGAATTTGGTTCACAGGTCTGTAAAATATTGTATGAATAATCCCAAGCCACATAATTTCCGGAGCGGTTGTGAGAATGATAATTTGAAAAAGCCATTACTCCTGGTACCAAAAACAGTTGGACTACAATAGTAGCGTATAGAGCATGATTTACAAAATCCTTCTCTTTGCAGTACTTTACAACTCGATCCAGAATAGCTCCTGCTCCGAAAGCAATCCAGATGGCAAAAGCCAGGAAGCTACCTGTAAAAACATAATCCCGCTCTCTTGGCTGAGGATTGTCTTGATTTAAATAAAGTACGATAGCAACACCCGTTAACAAAATGAGGGCTAACACAGAAAAGGCATGAGCCCAGTCCTTCTTAAAATGGTGAACCATCCCAAAAATTCCCAGAAAAAACGCAAGAGGGAGACCAAACTGAAACCAGTAAACACCATCTTCATTTCGCTTTGGTTTTGCTCCGAAACTGCTCACTAATTTTTCATCCGCCGGACCTTTACCCACAAACTGCCACAGGAAATACCTGACGTACATTTTGACTATCTGATAGTTCCAAAGAAAATTTAACTGTTTATCAAACTCATAAAATCGGTACCTGTTTTTTTGAGCACCGGAATAATTACGTCCCCTTTTGGGAGGACCGACTACCTCGTGCATAGGTGGAAGTTTGTTAAATTTCCTTGGTAATAACGTAATTGAACCATATTGTACTCGCTCCGTGTAATTGATGAATGCTTTTACTGTTTCCGGATTATTCTCATCAATAGAAGGATTCTGATTTGATCGGATATAGATCATTGTGTACGTGGAGTACCCCACAATGATCAACACCAGTGAGGCAAAAATTAACGACCAGAGATGGTGTTTTTTTACAATCACTATGGCTGTTCCAATAAGAAGAACAAGCAGTAAAACAGCGATCCCTGAAAATCCAACTTGGAGAGCAAGTTTGGGTAAGCCTTTAATCACACCCTTATAGATTACAAGAAAAATTACAAATGAGATACCTGCCACTGCGAAAAATGATGGCAATGAAAACTCTCTCTTTTTAAAATAGACGATGAGAGCCATAAATGGAATAGCGAGGAGATTTAAAAGGTGTATGCCCGCTGCCAGTCCCAGCATGTAGCTAATAAGTAAAACATACCTCTCGTTTCCTGGTTTTTCCGATCGTTCTGCCCAGAGTAATATTAACCAGACAACAATCGCTGTGAAGAAGGTACTCATCGAATACACTTCTGCCTCTACTGCATTAAACCAGAGACTGTCTGAAAATGCGAAGGTAAGAGATCCCACAAGAGCAGAACCAAACACTGTTAACTTATCTCTTGTTGTTGAAATAACTCCCCTGACGTGAACAAAAAATTGAACGATAATCAGGTAGAGAAACATCACGGTGAAGGAAGTAACAATAGGAGAAATGAGATTGACACGAAAAGCGATATCATCGCCAAAGGGAATCATTGAAAAGATTCGCCCAATAATCAGATAAAGTGGACTTCCAGGAGGATGAGGTACTCCCAGAGTGTATGAGGTGGCTATGAATTCCCCACAATCCCAGAAAGAAACTGTGGGAGCCATTGTGTCCAAATAGACAATGAAACTGATAACAAATACAACGGCTGCTAAAATACGGTTTAATTTCTTTGGAGACATACTTACCTTCTATTCAGATTTGTTTTTGGAATCCTCACCTTCTTTCTCCTTTTTTTCGACCGAAGCTTCTTCCTCCTCCGGCTCAGGCTTATCCCGTTCTTCCACAAAATTTATCTTCAAATCGCTAACAGTACTGCTCAAAAGACGATCTTCCTCCTCAGAAAGATTTCCGGTCATCTTCACTTTGAGCATATCAAGCATATCAATCGTCACAGAAGCAGCGTTGATATCGCGCTCAAGTTTATCTGTCATAGGATTTTTGATTTTGCCAAGTTGTATCCACGCTTGGGTACTTAACGAAGTAACAAGTCCTAAAAATAATTGAGTATGTTTATCGATCTTATCGTTTGTCATATCTTGGTTACTCCTTATCCAATGTTTACGAATTCCAGCAGATGCTGATATTCTTCTAAAAATCGCTTCCTAACTTCTGCATTTTCCGGTTTTCTTAACTGTGGATCATTTTCAACCAGGGCAAAGGCTGATTTTCTTGCCTGGCGAATTATGGGTCCATCTTTCACAAGATCTGCAATTTTCCACTTAAAATATCCGTGTTGTTTTATGCCAAAGAACTCACCAGGGCCGCGTAATTTAAGGTCTTCATCAGAGATTTCAAATCCGTTATTCGTGCGGGAAATAATCTCAAGTCTTCGTTTAGAAGTGGTCGTTATTTTCCGCTGAACCAGAATGCAATACCCCTTTTCAGTACCTCTTCCAATTCGACCTCTCAGCTGATGTAGCTGTGTCAGTCCGAACCTGTCTGCATTCTCTACCACCATCACGGTAGCATTCGGGACATCAATTCCCACTTCCACAACCGTCGTGGAAACCAACACCTGGATGTCATTTCGGTTGAAACGATCCATTATGCCATCTTTCTCTTCCATCTTCATCCTGCCGTGAATCAATTCCACCGAGTAAGAAGGAAACACTTCATTAGTAAGAGTTTCGTACCCCTCTACTGCCGCTTTAAGATCAATCTTTTCCGATTCTTCAATCAGGGGATACACCACAATACATTGGCGTCCTTTGTTCAATTGATCTTTGATGAAAGCGTACACTTTCGGGAGTGTTTCTTCGATGACTACCCGCGTCACCACTGGCTGGCGGTTCTTTGGCATTTCATCGATGATTGAGAGATCCATATCACCATGGTATGTGATAGCTAAACTTCTCGGGATGGGGGTTGCAGTCATAATGAGCACATCTGGATTGTATCCCTTCTCTACCAGCATCCCTCGCTGCATAACACCAAACCGCTGTTGTTCATCAATCACTACAAACCCGAGGTTTTTAAATCTGACGTTTTCCTGAATCAGGGCGTGTGTTCCTATCACTATCTGAATCTTGCCATTTTCAATCCCTTCGAGGATGTTTTTCCGTTCGTTTGACTTTTGTTTACCAACAAGAATTGCTGTTGTTATTTGAGCTTTATCACAGTATTGTTTAAACACCTGATAATGTTGATGTGCCAAGATTTCGGTAGGAGCCATCACCGCAGCCTGAACACCATTTCCAACGGCGATAGCTGCAGATAAAATTGCCACGACGGTTTTCCCGGAGCCCACGTCACCCTGTAATAGTCGATTCATCACACGTGGAGAAGCGAGATCATTTCGAATTTCCCTGAGAACATGTTTCTGAGCATCTGTCAATTCAAAATCGAGGGAGTCATATATCAGTTTAACATATGGACCAGTTTTATCCAAACTCCGCCCTTGAGCTTCAGTGATTCCCACTTTCCTTAAAGCCATAAGAAGCTGCAGGAAAAAATGCTCATCAAATTTCAATCGTTTTATGGAAGATGACAGGCTCTCTATATCCAGTGAAAAGTGAATGTACCTTAAAGCATCACCCAGAGATACTAACCTGTTTTCATCCAATATCGTTTTGGGTAAACAGTCATACTCTACCTGATCAAGAAAAGTAAGTGCGTTCTTGATAATTTTCCGGAATCCCCGACTGTCTAATCCGACGGATTTCAATTCACTGGTAGAGGGATATAGAGGAATGACAGCTCCCGTATGGAGGGGTTCTTTTTCCTCATTTCCCAATTTATCGTATTCTGGATGAACAATTTGATAGCCGTTGTAAAAGTCTACCTTTCCGTGAAATGCTACCAAATCACCCACGGAAAACAGCTTTTCTACATATTTAATACCATTAAACCAAATGCAATTTAAAAATCCTGTGTCATCCATAATGATTACCTGATAGTATTTTGATTTTCTTCGGGTTGTACGGAGTCCCTTTGCTTCAATTTTGCCCACGACTGTTGCCACAGTATCCTTTTGAAGATTTCGGATTGGCGTTACTGTGGTTCTGTCGAGGTGACGTCTTGGGAAATAATAAAGAAGATCCCAGACGCTTTTGACTCCTTCATTTTCAAGGACTTCACTTCTCTTTGGACCCACCCCTCTAACATATTGAACCGGGGTGTCTAGTTTGTTTCTGCGATTATATTCCATCAGGATTCTATTCTAAATATGGACTGATTCATTGTTTATTTGATAGAAGGCGGGAATCATACCTGATATTGTAATATGTAAGTACGTAATTATTTAAAACGTAATGCGTAATCCCTTACCAGCCACCACTCACTGCACCACCCGCTACCAATCTACCACTTACCAGGGCTCGCCGTGGCGGCTACGGACTCCCCGTGGCGGGACGCCCAGGGCCGAGGCTTACCACTCACCACTCCAACAGCTACCACTCCTTCCTGTAAGTGTAACTAACAAGCTCAACTGACTCTGGAGCGATCTTAAGATCAAACTGGATTGTCTGGGCATCTATTTTTATGTAATCGTGAGTTGGGTCTTTAATTACCCAATCACCATAGATATGCTCAACAAGCTGTACAGAAATTTCATCCTTTCGTTTATTTTTCAATTCCAGTTTAATGGTGGCTTCTTCGCTTTTCCTTTTTCTGTCGTAATTCACCACTGTCCGTTTACCAATAACATCAAAAGCTTTCCCTGCAATTATTTTTGCTTCCTCATCTTTCGGTACCTGCTTCAGATAATCTTCACCAGTAAACTCAACAGCTCCATCGGGTCGGGTATAATACATCTGGATGGTTCCACCTGGCAGGGGAAGTCCAAGGTTGTTTCCGTCATTATTTACAAAAGATATTTGAACCGTAAGAGGTTCATCACGGGTAGATCGTTCCTTATTTTCAAATTTATAAAGTCGGGAAATTTTAATCTCCTTATCAGAATAGAGTGAGGCTGTAATAGATTCCCGACTTGGAAATTGTAGTGCTTCTGATAATGTATAAATCTTATAATCAGCAATTTCTTCCTGAATGAAGGATGGAGTAGGTTCCACGTCTTCTGCCATTAATTTCGCTTGCGGAGCGAGCATCCTTACAGGTCGAGGAGGTTGACGTCGATGAACACGTTTCAATTGACCTTCTACTAATTGTAAACGAACATTTTCAAAGTCGAGATTTGTATTGTTATCTACGACGGCTTCCGTTATCAACGTTCCTGAATTTTCGTCAGGTGAAATGATCAGTCGATACCCGGTTCTCCAGTCGAATCCCCTTGAAAGGTATATCAAATCTCCACTCACTCTACCTGCACGCTCGGATTTGATTTCCCACGTAAGTTGGGGTGTCAGATTTTCTTTAGGACTTACCCCTGGAATTTCCAATTCAACTACCTGGTCATAATTGAAAAGCTTTACCTCCTTTTTCCTCAAAATGGTGATGATATTTCCATCAATATCCAGTAACCTTCCATCATAAGATTTTCCACTAGTCAGGGTAACCTTAATTTCTTCTCCTAAATGAGCCTTTAAAAATTCATGTGTATTAAACAGATCATAATTGTATCGTTGATAAAGAACATCTGCATCAACACCCAGTGAAAGAAATGGAGAATCTGACTCCAGTTTTTCTGGTAAGGATGTAAATAGAACAGTTGTTCTTCCCTTTATCAGATTAAATGAAATTGGCTGCTTTACCAGACCATATCCATCCCGGTACAGGGTGATTGTTGCGTTTTTTGATTGTGCTAGTACTAACGTTGTTAAACAAACAATAAAAATAATTTTTTTCATAATAGTATCTCGTAATTTAATTTTAGTTTTGTAAGAGTCTGTGTAATATCATTGAGTTTCCGGTGCTCTTTTTCCACTACCTCATCAGGTGCCTTTATGATAAAATTTTTATTTTTGAGTTTTTTTCTCACCCTCTCTAATTTTTCTTCCAATCGTTCAACTTCATCCCAAAGACGCTGTTTCTCCTTTTCTATATCAATCAAACCCTCCAGTGGAATGAATAGTTCCATTTTTTCCACAATCAATGTAGCAGAATGGTTCGGTTGTTGTATGTCAGATCTACCATTAATACGTTCCACTTTTGACAGCAAACAAATTGTACTTGTGTGAGAATTGATAAAATCCATATCTTTACTATCAGCACGAACAATGAGATTACACTTCTTGCCTGGGGGAACGTTCATAGTACTTCGAACGGTTCGAATTCCTGTTACGACTTTTTGTAATAGATTCATTTCATTTTCGGCAATATCACTAATGAACGATTCCTCTATTGTTGGCCATGGAGCAGTAATAATGTCAGCACTCTCATTTTCAGCAAGCCGTGGACAAGCATCGTGAATTCTATGCCATAATTCTTCCGTGATAAATGGAGCATAAGGATGAAGGAGTTTTAATATAGTTTTTACCACGTGAACAGCTATCGTGAATACCTGAACCTTTGCTTCCTCGTCATCACCATACAATCTCGATTTGATGATTTCCACATACCAGTCACAGAAATCAGACCAGGTAAAATCGTAAATCTGTTTAGCAATTTCATTAAATCTGAAAGATGTATAATAAGATTCAATTTTATTAATGGTTTGATTCATCCGGCTAAGAATCCACCGATCAGACAATTCAAACTGTTCTGTATCAATATCGGTTAAGAATTTTGGTGTCACATCATCGGTATTCATCAATAAAAATCGTGTGGCATTCCACAGCTTGTTCATAAAATTGCGACCCACTTCCAACCGTTCATTTGAAAAAAGAACATCAAGACCCTGAGGTGCCATTAACATAATACCGAATCGAACTGCATCCGTACCGTATTGCTCGAATAGATCGAAGGGGTCGGGGGAATTTCCCAGAGATTTACTAAATTTTCGTCCCTGATTGTCTCGGAGGATACTTGTGAAATAAACCTCACGAAAAGGAATCTCACCTAAAAACTCGTAACCCGCCATAATCATTCGAGCCACCCAGAAAAAAATAATGTCTGGACCTGTGATCAGCACATCTGTTGGGTAGAAATATTCCAGTTCCTTTGACTTGTCAGGCCAACCCTGAATGGCGAAGGGCCACAACCAGGAACTTGCCCAGGTATCTAGAACATCAGGTTCTTGGGTCCAATTCTTTTCGTCATTCGGTGGATCAACCGATACATGCAATTCACTGGTTTTGTTATGGGTCCAAACTGGTATACGATGTCCCCACCACAGCTGGCGACTGATACACCAATCTTTGATATTCTCCATCCAGTGATAATAGGTCTTTACCCAGTAATCTGGATAAAAATTTATATTTCCAGTCCTGACAGATTCCATTGCTGGTTTAGCCAAATCTGACATCTTCAGAAACCACTGATTAGACATAAAATACTCAATAGGCACATTTCCACGATCAGAATAACCAACTTTATTAGTGTAATCTTCTACTTTCTCGAGCAATCCGATAGCTTCCAAATCCTCAACAACCAGCCTGCGAGCTTCCTCTCGTGAAAGGGTGCGATAACGAACAGGGACATTTTCGTTAAGGGAGGCATCTGGGTTCATAATATTGATGAATTCAAGATTGTGTCTTTCTCCCACATCGAAATCATTTGAGTCGTGTGCCGGTGTGACTTTAACACATCCAGTTCCAAATTCCGGATCGACGTATTCATCAGAAATGATGGGAATATCCCGACCGGCTAAAGGTAGTTTAACCATTTTGCCGATTAGAGATTTGAATCTAACATCGTCAGGGTTGACTGCTACAGCTGTATCACCAAGCATCGTCTCTGGTCGTGTGGTGGCAACAACAACATATGTCTCAGAATCCACAATGGGATAACGAAAATACCATAGTTTTCCCTGAATTTCCCGATGAATAACCTCCTCATCAGAGATAGCAGATTTAGAAATGGGACACCAATTCACAAGGCGATAGCCACGATAGATCAACCCCTTATGATAAAGCCGAACAAACGCTTCCTGAACAGCAAGAGTATACTCATCATCCATTGTGAACCGCTCACGGTCCCAGTCACATGAGCACCCCAGTTTTTTCAACTGCTGGATGATAATACCGCCATACTTCTTCTTCCATTTCCAGGAGTATTTCAGAAACTCCTCTCGACCTACCTCTTCTTTAGAAAGTCCCTTTTCAGCCAGCATTTTTACCACTTTGTTTTCCGTAGCAATAGAAGCGTGATCCGTCCCGGGAAACCAGCATGCTTCTTTCCCTTCCATTCGAGCTTTACGGATAAGAATATCCTGCATCGTATTATTTAATACGTGACCCATTGTAAGCATACCTGTAATGTTCGGAGGGGGAATAACAATCGTAAAGGGAACCTTTTCAGGATTAATCTTGGCGTGAAAATAACCGTTATCTAACCAGTGCTGATACCACTTATCTTCTATATTTTTCTGATTATATACTTTTGGGATTGAAAAGGTGTTGCGTTTTATATCTGACATTAATTCTCCGTTTCAAACAGCCAACTAGTTCATTTTTCCAGAATAAGGCTCAATGCAGTTGTCAGTTTTAATACATCTTGGTTAGTTTTGATTAAACGTTCTACAACAATACAAGCAATATTATGCATCACACGATATCCTAAATCATAATTGGACTCCAAAATTGAGAAAAAGTCATCTCGCATAATAATACCCATTTCACAATCAGACAGAGCAATTACGGTAGCGGTTCGTTTATCATTGTCTCCAAAAAGAGAAAGTTCACCAAAGGAAGGTCTAAAATTGCTGGATAGCTTGGTAATGGATTTTTCACGGGTATCATAATCTTCTTTGCTTAACTTTAACGTCAAAGCCTGATTAATTTCTATCTTTCCATTTAGTAGAAGGTATATGGAATCACCCACATCTCCTTCATTGAATATAACCTTATCAGCAGAAAATTTTCTAACTTGAATAACTTTTTTAAATTTACTCAATTGTTCTTCGGTCAAACCATCGAATAACTTATACTTCCCTATATCTTTTATATTGTTCATAATGAGCCTTTTTAAATATTCTATTATTGGATGATGATTGCCTTATGATTCTCCTTGATGATGAATTCCTTTTCTGGATTAATCACTACATCAATCTTACTCTCCTCCCTTAATGAATGTCCTGCTTCCATCAATTTTCGTTCAATAAATTCATCCAGTGCGGATGTATCAGAGGTCAAAATATCACCTATTCCTATTTGCTCAGCTTCAGAAAATATCCCCACAAGCACCCATCCATGGTTGTCTCGATAGTGATCAAATAATTCTTGGTATGGCTTTCCCACAAACTCCTGCGGGATATCTACACGATTGAATCTTGATTTTGAACGACTATCTAAAAGACCTTCAATGGTTTGTGGAACCCCAGGATCCATCACGTGAGATGCTACCAGATAAGCTGCAAAATCATCAATAATGATTACTTCATCAGCATTAGCTCGCTTTATGTGTGTTAAGTTTTCCCGTTCAGTGATACATGCAATTACCCGAACATTAGGAGCAAGAGTTTTGATGGTAAGAGTTCCAAAGATAGTTTTTTCATCTGGAGATGCTTTATCTTCCAGAGACTCATTAGAAAGAATAACGGCAGTGGATGCTTTTTTAACATTCGCTCTTTCGAGAATACTCTCCCGGGTAAAATCTCCCCTAACAATCTTCAATTTTAAATGACGGTATTTACTCTTCAACCAGGCAATGGAATCCTCATTGAGATCATTGACAAGAACTATATCCAATCTCTTTTCCTCATTGAGAATTTGTAGCGAATCAATGATTCGCTCAGCATTTTTATTCCAACCACAGATGATGATATGATGGGTTGTATCTACTTTTTCCAAACCTTTATCCTCCCGAATACGTTTTGCTACAAAAATGGATGAAATTGTTGCTGTTAAAAGGGCTGTAAATGAAATTCCAAAGAACATCACAACAATTGCAAATAAACGACCAGCATTTGTTACTGGTGTCAAATCACCATATCCCACCGTCGTCATTGTTACTATTGCCCACCAGAATGGATTAATACCTCTGGTAATTTCTTGAACCCCTTCAAGTTGACCAATAATCGCTCCCCCAATAACCATGACGAAAAAAATTCCAGTAAAAATCTGGACGAAGGAATTTCGTAATATTCTCTTAATTAAATATTTCACTGCTTTAATATACAAAAATTCTATTTAAAAGGTATAGTGTTAGTATCTCAAATTTTTAACAATGTTTCTACTGTGTTTTCTGATGTTAACTAAAAACCTATTAACCCCAATAGAAATCATCTGAGAGAATTTTATTTCCGCATCAAAGCTACCGTCTCAATATAAGGTGTATGAGGAAACATATCGATGATAGCCAGTTGTTCTAATTTATACTTTCCCTCAACCATCGTCAATATATCCCTTGCCTGTGTTGAGGGATTACACGAAATATAGACAATTTTTCGTGGTGCCATTTGGATAACATCTCTTACTAATTTGGGATGCATCCCCGCTCTGGGAGGATCAATCAGGATAACATCGGGTTTTTCAATCTTTTTCAGGATAGAAGTTACTCGAAAGAATTTATCCAGATTTGCATGATAAAATTGACAATTGTATGCACCATTGCTCACAGCATTCCGTACTGCATCTTCCACCGCTGACTGTATTAACTCAAATCCATACACTTGTTTCACCAAACCAGCCATAAATATCGAAATGGAGCCTGTTCCGCAATATAGATCATATACCACATCATCCCTTGAAAAATTCGCAAATTCTCTGACTATTTTGTAAACTTTTTCTGCCTGAATGGTGTTCGTCTGAAAGAAAGAATTAGCTGAAATCTCAAAAATATTTTCACCAATTTTATCTCTGATATAGGGTGTTCCAAAAAGAACAACCTCACGTTCTCCAAAAGCAACCCCAGCTTTTCTCTTAGTAATATTGTTAACAATACTTGACACCTGAGGGAACTCCGTCACAAGCATCTCTACAATTGGAATTAGCAATTCTGATTCCTCCCGGGAGGTAACAATATTCACCATCACATCACCCGTTCGCTCTCCGACCCGAATGACTAAATTTCGGAGAAATCCCTTATGTTTTATAATGTCATACGGGTTTAGACCTAATTTTATGGTTTCATTTTTTACAGCCCGGAGAATTTCATCAGAAACCTGTTTCTGAATCCAGCAGGTATTGATATCCAGTACTTTATCAAAACGATTTGGAATATGCAGACCGAGAGCAAAACTGGCATCAACACCTTTTTCTTCGTCAGGTAAAATCCAGCGCCGATTAGAAAATGTAAACTCCATTTTATTCCGATAGTGATAGATATCCTCAGCAGGGATAACCTCTTTTAGAGGAATGTTTTGGATTCCTCCAATTCGCCTGAAAAGTTCAATGACCTGCTGTTGTTTTTGTTTCACTTGTTCGGTATAATCCAGATGCTGAACTTTGCATCCGCCGCAATAATCAAAATGTTCACATCGGGGTTCAATAAAGTATGGAGATTGTTTCAGAACTTTTAGAATTCGTGCCTCACCAAAGCCTTTCCGCTTTTTATATAAAAACGCTTTGACGGTTTGTCCTGGAATTCCACCATCCACAAAAATGACGAAATCATCCATGCGTGCCAACCCCCGCGCTCCGTAGGCAAGGGATTCAATCGTGAGCTCTAATTCTGTGCTTTTATTTATCATTTTAGCCTGATTAATTCACCTGATCTATTCATCAGGGCTCGCCATAGGGCCTCTCCGTTGCCGGAACGGCTAGGA
>CAZVFT010000010.1:0-36066 GCA_964626495.1 uncultured bacterium | reverse complement strand
CCAAACTCGGACTGGAATTATCACAAAAAATCCCGCCACCACGATAAGCCGATCCGTTTTGTATCGTAAAACCAGATATCAGCGAGGCTGTGTCAATGCCACTACTTTCAAGCCAAATTACGCTTGCTTGTTGGTTGCCGTCAATAAAACAATCCTCTTCTCCGCTTCCAATCAGTTTGATGCCATTTGTTGCGGGCCAGATAATGTTTTCGGTGTAAGTGCCTTCGGCTACCATCACGGTATCGCTTTCGTTTGCGGCGTTTAAGCCAGCTTGTATCGTAGGTTGGTCTTCTGGCACATTGATGATGGTGGCGAGTGAAATGGTTGAAAAAAGAAGTGAATTGATAATTAACGTTGTCAGGTTTTTCATATCAAACCCTCTGCTGTTAAAATGTAACGTTTTTATGAATGTTCGTTCTCAAAGCTTTTTAACACTTTTGAGTAATAATGAAGAGATAGTTTTGATATGTGTTCTTTAGTTATCACAGTGTCAAATCAATGTAGTTCATTAAATTATACGACCTCCTCCTTTCAATTTCAAGAATAATCTGTAAAAACAAAGGGGCAATGAAAATCACCGCCCCCAAGTATGTGTTCATTTGATACTATTTAATCAATATCATTTTATGGGTTGTAACTACTTTATCATCAACTTTTAATTGACAGAAATAAATTCCACTTGCTTTATGACTTGCATCCCAGAATGTTTTATAAAAGCCTGAGGGCTTAAATCCATTCGTAAGTACGGCAATTTCCCGACCTAATAGGTCGAATATGGATAACCTCACTTTTGCACCCATGGATAATTTATAAGCGATGGTCGTAATTGGATTAAATGGATTTGGATATATGTTTAAGATTCTAAAATCGTCAGGGGTGCTTTGATGGTCCCTCTCAATCCCAACGCTTGTTAATGTAATAGATTGAGCGTAAATATTTCGGAGTTCCTCCTTACCCGAACTTCTCATATCTTCCCAAAAGATGACGTAAGAGCTATCTGTTTCAGAGTAGATGTTAATCTCAGGATATTGCTGGGGAAATTCCACTTCGCATACCACGATTCCGCCATCTTCATAGATAAATCCGGAAGTATCCATTTCCTGGTAGTAAATATCGGTCGAACCACCACTTCGGGAATCTTCCCAGGTTATCATATATGAATCGTTTTGATTTAGGAAAATATTAGGAGATGTTTGATCTCCCGGTCCGTCAGCAATCACGATTTCGGGTGTAATGGACAAGCTATCAATATCAATAGATCGGCATAGTAAATCATAATCAGACCCGCTTACAAAATCTTCCCAACATACTAACATCTCATTTTCGTTTGAATTGTATCCCAGGGCTGGGTTCAACTGGTCATTGGTTTGGTCGGTGATAGTAAAGCCATTTTCATCCCCGGCGAGGTTGCCATCGTAACCAATAAGTTGAGCAAAAATGTCTGAATTCCCGTTTCGGCTATCCTCCCAGATACAAAATACTCCATTCTCAGTGATGGAAGTTTTTACGTTATATTGGTGACCGGATTCTGTGCAGACATTAAGTGGATCATCACTCCAGCCAACAGGGATAGTTCCTTCACCCGTCAATGCCTGAGCGTAAATATTCAAGTCTGTCCAATCGCCACCATACCATAACACTATGCAACCACCTCCTGGAATAGGTTCAATGGACTGAACTATATCATCGTTGGTCATATCAGTTAATATGACTCCGCCATCAATCCATTGGGGAATTCCCAATTCATCATATTTCTGTACATACACATCATGATCCCCCAATCGAGTGTCAGAAAATGCCAGATAGACATATCCATCCAATCCTGAGGTCAATTGAGAATAATCCTGATTCCATCCGTGAGGGTTTTCAAAAACTGTTGTACCAGTTGAATCTCCAATTATATTCAAGTTCAGGTCAAGAATTTGATAGTATTGAGTAATTGCGCCCCAAGTATCGTCAACACCTTGAAAATTAAGAAAAATATGATTGCCAGCCTTGACTGCTTGAGGATTTTTTTGGGAATCGTTTTTACTTAATCTTACACCGTTGTATTCATCGAGGTTACCGTAATCCGAATTTATGATCTGACCATATGTTTGCGGGTGCTCTCCTCCTTCCCTTTTATCCTCCCAGTAAATCAAGGTTCGATTATCCTCAAGATATAGTGAATTAGAAAAAATAGCGTCACCGTCAAGACCGTCATATATATCTAATCCATTCTCAGTGAATGTTATTCCCACCGATGGGTGAACGTGTTGCGCATATAATCCAATGCTTCCGGTTCGCTGGTCTCCCCAGATGATAAACGCTCCTTCATTTTTATCCCTTCTTACCAGTGGATTAAATTGATAATAGGGAGCTTCACAGATGGCTAAACCATTCGCAGGAAAGGAAGTATCTCCCTCTGCTGTTATGTGCTGCAGATAAATTTCCGTTTCAGGATGGTCCCCATTTCGTTCATCCATCCAAACAAAATAAGCACCATTGCTATCATCTGCGGTTAATCTTGGTTCAGTCTGCTTTCGAATTGCAGTAGAAATGGGTTTCCCGCCAACACTCCATAGGATACCGCCGTCAAGACTATAACATTGGCCATAGATATCGCTCCAATTGGGATGATTCCGAAAATCCTCCCAAACAATAAAGGCATAATTGGAATTTGCTTTTACACGAGGACTGTTTTGTTTAGACGCATCAACACAGAGAGGAGAACCATCTTCCTCCAGTAAAATGTTACCATCTCCATCGATATATTGAATATAGATATCCCCGCTTGTTGGGCTATTCCGGTAATCCTCCCAGACAATGACAGTTGTATCTCCGGAAACGTGAGTAACCTTTGGTGAAATCTGTTCCACTCCCAAACTATCGCTAATTGGAGTACCACCTTCCTCTGGTGTTGACCAGAGTGTATTGCAATTGACGTCTATTCTTTGTGCGTAAATGTCGGTTTCTTCTAATATTCGGCTGTCTTCCCATACCATCGTGGCAAAACCTTCTCCACCCAATTCGATGCTGACTTTATTATGTCCTCCTGAACTTGTTATAATAGGCACACCAATATTAGGTGCGATTATTCCTCCGTCGGGGGAGAGATGGGTTGCATAAATGTGACCATAGATATTCACAGATTTATCATTCCAGATAACAAACGCACCGCCAAGACCATCTGCACACATATTAATTGATTCCTGAATTCCTGATTGAGTGGATAGGGATACTCCCTCATTGTCCCAATCAAGCGAACCATCCGAAAAGAGGTGTTGTGCATAAACATCCCCGTATTCCGGTTCGTTTCGGTAATCTCTCCAAGCAATATAAACTCCGCCATTTTCATCTGGGACCGCGATGGGGTCTTCCTGTCGTCCAGACACAAACACAACAGGTGTGCCACCGTCTCCCCAGAGAAAATTACCATTAATATCTACTTTTTGAGCGTAAATATCGCGACCACCGTGACGGGTATCTGACCAAACAAAAATGACCTCCCCGTTATTTCCCACCGCAGCCGTTCTCTGCCATTCAATATGGATTCCCTGTCGTACTTTTACGCCATCGCCCTGCCAGTCGAACTGAGCAAAAACAATTGAACCTACAAATAAAAGAAATAGAATATTTTTCATCTCTACTTTACCTTTCTAATTGAAATACTTGAATACCACTGCGAGTTGCAACAAAAATAATTTGTGAATTGTACACTTTTACATTATAAGCATATTCAGAATCCAGCCACCCCATCTCAGCAATTTGTGTTCCATTACCAGCAACATACCAATTATATAATAGAACGCCATCATTTCCACAGGCAAGTGCAAGAATGTCATCTTTGAGATGTATTCCTTTGATAGAATATCCATCAGCAATTCCAGGCGTGTTAATAATTCCTCCAGCAGAATCGAGGAGTGTGATACTGCATCCTTTGTCATCTGAGAGCCCAGCAAATATGTAGCGACCCATGGAATAAACTGTATTAACCTCTCCCGGGGTATCAAAGCTAATGAACTCAGACAATCCTCCATCATTATTTTGCTTAAGTACAATGACTCCAAGCTGGGAGTTGGCGACAGATAATAAACTATCTGCTAGGTGAATGTCTCTCGCTTCAATATTCAGATTTGGATATTTGTCAAATACTGTCCACCATAAAACAATTGTGGAGTCAATGTCATCGGTAATTGGAATATTTCGGATTGAAATATATGTTGAGTTTGTTGACTCATCCTTTTTCAGTGCATATAAAATGACATGATCTTGATTGCTGTCATCCAGAGTAATAGACCTAATAAATTCTCGATTTTCCGATCCGTCATATTCCACTCTATCTGTTTTTTCTGGTTTAAACATATTACAGTAATAAACAGCGTCAAAATAATCCAGTATGAAGAATAGATTTCCACCCAATAAGTTCTTTTTTGCTGATATTATTACAGATTCTATTGGTTCAGTGATACCATCATTGTATATATCGTTATCACCATAACTATAATTAAGACTTACAATACCATTTTGTTCAACAATTTCATATACCTGATACCCATTTTCATCCGCTGCTGCCACCAGAAGAGAATCTTTGATATCAATATCTCTGCAGTACCCTCCAGTATCGATTGTAACCAAATGTTTTGATTTTATACCCTCAGGTTCCGATGGGGAGATACAACTGTAGATAAATATTCCTGCAAGGATGAAACTTAAAATCGTGAATTTTCTCATTTTTACTTGACCCAATATTGATTAATAAAATAGATCCAGGTAGAAATCATAACTGAACTTAAACCAGATTTCGTGCTTGGAAAAGGACTTCAACTCTTCAACCCAGTCGTACTGGGATTTTGTGATTTTTTCTCGATACTTCCAACTTAGTTTCATTGAAATGTTATTAAACAATTCCTTCTCAAACCAGAGACTGCTTTTGATTTCGAGGTGCTGTCTACCTGTATGTAAGGGATCATCTGGACTGTCTGTTAGATAATTTCTACGATCGAATTTAACATAACCCCCTATAGAAGAAAGATAACTTTTCGGGGAACATTCTATCTGTGTACCAAATTGCAAAAAGTCATAAGACCGATCCCAGGCAGTAGAGATTAAACCTGAATTAAAGGTAATATTGTCACCTTTTCCCAGGGCACTCCAAACGGACATTTTGAATTTTGATAATAATCTTGTGCTAATTCGAATTTCTGTGTCAACTACCTTTGTATCGAATTCTGTAAAATGAGAATCATAATAGTATTTGGTTAAACCGGGTTTGATTCTTACCCAGGTTTTATTAAAAACGGGAAAAGAATATGATACAAATGCGGTCTCACCAGTGAACCGGCAGGGTAACCGATCATCTCCAATTAAATCTCGATCTTTGTACGTTCGTAAATAGTATTCAGGTAAGAGTGAATATCCTAGTATGAGCCACTGGTAAGAACCGAGATGCTGTTCAAACCGGAAGATGAATGAATGATAAGACTTTCTGCTGGATTGTCCGTAATCTGACTGTGTTACCGTCAAACGGATATTTGTAGTGTGCCCATTTAACAAAACAGGATTATAGACAATTTTTATCTCTGGTCGAATAATCTCGCTGTCAAATGTCTCACTATCTCCTAAAAGTTGTGAATCAAATGTGGCATTTTCCTTTTCAAGGGTAGATAATCTCAAGAAATTATTGTCATAACCGACGGAAATTGAAGTTGTGAGATAGATGGGAACCGCAATCCTGCTCAGGAGTGTTTGTGATGATAAATTACTAATAAGCAAGATTGGTAGAAGTATTTTAGGAATATTCAACATAATTTAAGTGACTTTACTGTTCATACTCTAGGCAGCGTATATACACCTTCTTATTCTTATCTAACAATTCAATGGAATATTGGTGTTTCCCTGCTTCTACATCAACTTCACAAGAGCGCCACTTTCCGGGCACCAGAGTCTTGTCTTCGACAATTGTACTCTGTTCTGATTTTTCTGTCGTAAAGAAGTAGGTTCCCAGTTCTTTTCCATCTTTAATGATTCGAAGGCGATAAGATCCCTCATTCGCCATCCAGTTTTCAAATGCAAGGCGGCTATAGACTTCAAACCATCGGGGTCCCGTGAGTTCAAATTTGACACTAACTTTATCGGTCAACTCAAAATATCGAATTTTCTTTTTGTTGATCTTAATGTATTTCAAAGCAGCTTCAGTTGTTGATTCAATGAACTTTCGGTCACCTTTAGCTTTTCTAAAACGTTCAATAAGTATTCTAATCAAAACAGGACTGTTTCGTTTTTCCAGAGGTCCCAGTGTGATAGTGTGTTTTCCGTCGGGAATGTTCAGAAAATATTTACCTGAGTGAGTATATCCGTGGCCGGGATGCTGTGATGACTTTACACCACGAGATATTTTTTCATTATGTTGTACGGTTATGGGATTTGATTCATCGAGGATCAACTTATATCCGAATGTTTTTTCCTTTTTATCTCGGCTTGGAACTGCCCGTCGGCAAATAATTTCAATCCGCTTCGGACCGTGGATCTCATAGTGGAGTGAATTACCATGAATCTGGTAGTAGGTTCGTCGCTTTCCGCTGATGGTGAGGATCTCTTTTTTGTCCTTTTCCACAGGATTAATGGATTTCCCGAATAAAACAGAGAAACCAATAAGGAACAGGAAGATTTTATAATATCGATTCCGGTTCATAAGTAGTCATCCTTCTTTTAATTTGTCTATGACTTTTGATTCCAACAGCAGTGACAGCTCCAATAGCCAGTGCAAGAGTGATTAAGGTTATGGTGAAATTATATTGCAATTCAGAAAACAGTCTGCCAGTGCCAATTGGGGGCATAGGAATGGGAGCATAGGGAAAGTCATACGCTTCTGCAATTTCCTTTATCTGCAAAATATGGATAATCGGGACTTTAGATTTTGAAAAGTGTTTTAAAACACTTTTACCGGTTAAATCAATCAAATCACGTGGAAAAGAGATTCCACCAGGGATTAATTTGGCATTAATACTTGGACCAATGCTGGCTGCTCCTCCACCGATATTGATATATACTGCATAATTTGAAATAGCTTCTGAATCACTATAAATTTCTATTCGTTTATTTATACTTGACATAAGATTGTTTTCCTGTATGAGCCTGATGTCATTCCGGTAAATAGCTTCCCACAACAATTCACGACCTCGTATGCTCAAACCTTTTCCTGTATCCCCTTTCCCACCAATTGAAGCTGCAACGGTTCTATTGTAAAAAACTGCTTCATCATATAGTATTTTTTCCATATCCAGCCATGTGAAGTATGGGTTAGTAGCTCCCCATTGTGAGGCGCCAACTGAGGTGATAATAACAGGATTAAGTTCCATTACTTCAATTGCCGCAAGGGTTGCAAGGTTAGCTCCAGGCATTGAGCCTGTGAATGCAACAGCGACTTTATCACCACTATCAACACCAGCATCCAGAAGCATATCAACAATCAAAGCAGCGGAATTGGGATTCAGTGTGGTAAGTTTCGAATCCAGATTTCCTTCGTCAGTGGTGATTAGACTAAATTGGGAACCAACGAGGGCAGTTTCATTGGGGTCATTTTCTGAATCTATGAATATACCGCTTTTCCCCATCCGATTTTCCTTCAAAACGTTCATTGCCCTTTCCATTAATTCTGCAGCCTGGATTTTCAGCTCATAACCTTGGGCTTTTTGAACTACTGTTGATTTGGATGCCCAGAAAAATAATAGAATGTTAAATAGTGCTAATCCAATAAGTACTCCCGTTTTTTGAATGGCAGGCCTAAACACCGGGAACCTCCATTCCAAACACCATGAGAAAAAGTTGGACAATAGTTGCTGTAATGATAACAACGCTGAGCGTTCTCACTATCCCTTGCTGGTCAATCCAGCTGGCAATGAGTCCGGGGATAATATTACCAATGACCGCAAGATTTAAGTTATCCTCAGGAAAACGTAGATATAGCTTTGAAAGATAGCCCAGTAAAAAACCGAAGAGAAGGCACAGTACAAGACGACGTTTACCATAAATAAACATAAATTTTGAAATCCCCCTTACAATGAGAAATACCGTAACACTAATGGTAAATGTACTAGCTACCCTGAGCGGATCGTGCAGATGCAGAGCAATGTATCCCGGAACGATGATACCTCCCGCTGTTACTCCAAGGGTTTCTGTGAGAACAAGACTTAAGACAATGCCTAATCCGATAGCGATTTCAACCATTAATCCTGTACTTTCTCATTTCTTTAACAAATTGTTCTCCCCATCCAACCATATTCCCAATCCCAAAAATTAAATAATGATCCAAATCCTGCAGGTTATGAATGATTTCCTCAGGTTCCGTAGCAAGGGGAAATATCTTTATTTTTCTCCGATCTTGCAACCCTATTCGTTCCAGGGAAGGAAGATTGTCACCGCGAATCATTAAAATATCCGTTGGGATTTTATCAGATATCAACTGTAACAATTGTTTTGTTCTGAAGCGTCGGTCAATTCGCGTATTTAAAAAAAGACATATCGGTTGTTTAGGGACTCGTCTGCTAACCAATCTCCATATTTGTAAAGTAGATTGAGGATCATTAGCAGCAAAAGCATTGATGAAGGAGTTTTGATTTTTACCAAACTTCAATTTCCACAATATAAGGGCTCCCGGATCCGGGTTTGCTTTCATCATCCCACTAAAAGCTAACTTGTTGTTAACTCTAACTAACTCACAAACTTTTAGTGCAAGGGCAACATTCTCTTCGTGTTCAAGGTAAGGGAGCTTGTTTATATATTCAGATGAAATATTGTTACACTTTGGGATCTCAACGGATGAGTTTCGTGATTTTGAGATATCTTTAAAGAACCTAATATATTGGGATTCAGTTGTTACAAGCGTTCCGTTAAATGGGATTGTATTACCGATTGATTGTGCAATATTATCCATTGTGGGTCCCATCTCATCCAGATGATCCGGACGTACATTGGTTATTACTCCGATTGTAGATCGAATCATTTTCTGTTCGGATATCCACTGATATTGAGGTCTAACAGCCATACATTCAATGACTATAACTTCAGGTTCCAAATCAGAGGAATATCGTATGAATTTTACCTGTTCTCCGATTGATGCCGATCGAAGCCTGTGAATGACCCGATCTTTACCTTCTGTATCAATGATTCTCGGGGCTGACCCCGTTGTTTTTGCTAACGTTCTTATTCCACCAGCTCGCAACCCAGCAGAGATAAGTCTGGTAACGCTAGATTTGCCCCTTGAGCCGTTTACATGTATCCTGATGGGAATTTTCGCAATGGCTAATCTTAGTTGATAATATTCTCTGATACCAAATAAAATTAGTATGGAAAGCAGTATTATGAGTGCAGCAACAACCATAAGAAGGAAATGAGTGGTATTTTATAAAATGGGGTAATTAGCTGATTCATTTTCAGTTATAAGTGAGAAGCTACTTTGAAAAATGTTGTAAGGGGGACTAGTGATCCCGACGCTATTACTTAATTAAAGATATTTTAAAAGTTTTTACATAGTTACCAGCTCGCTTATCATTATCTTGACTGGCAATCATTTGAATAAAATATATTCCGCTGGCATAGCGAGATGCATTCCATACTACCTTATGATATCCCGGCTGCTTATTTTCATTACATAATTCGGTAACTTCTCTTCCGAGGATATCAAAGACTGAAATTCTTACTTTTGATGGGTCAGGCACGGCATATTTGATAGTGGTGTTTGGATTAAAAGGATTAGGATAGGAGGGGTATAACATAAATTCTGTGGGTAAGTCACTAATATCGGATTCAACTGAAAGGGAATACTTGTTTAGTTCAAATCCTTCAATATTTCCAGTCACTTTAATATCGCCAGAACCTTCTAATACATATTCCTCCCCGGTTGCTTTGTTTACCAGTACCCAGTAATTTTCTTCATTATCTTTATTTGAAATATCATAGGATATCGTAAGTGGCATAGGACTATTACTCACTTCTATAATACCTGATTCCTCCGCAATATTCAGGTTACCAGCAAAACGCACATCAAATCCGCCTGCTGGTGGAGGAACAGGTGGCAAACTATAATTCAGACGCTCATCTTCCGGTACGTCCACACCAAAATAAAGGGTGTTTGTTCCTCCTTCTTCATT
This sequence comes from uncultured bacterium, assembly GCA_964626495.1. Lineage (GTDB taxonomy): Bacteria > Fidelibacterota > Marinisomatia > Marinisomatales > CAZVFT01 > JACNLN01. The sequence goes on along the minus strand of CAZVFT010000010.1, from coordinate 25,936 downwards.
TGTGAATGTAATTGTATTCGCATTTATTGTTCGATCTACAAATTTAATTGTACTTACCATTTTCCGTGTTACTGATAGTGTGATGTCACCAGCTGCACTTGCACGTACCCAGTACCCTCTACCTGGCTCAATTTGCGTTGGGATTACATATCCATTGTCATAGCCATATAGAGTATTACTAATGATAATACTATCCGGATCTTGGATATTGAATACATTAACAGGGTAAGAAATTCCTGAGAACATATTCCATCCTTCAGATAAATTAATGGTTAGATCGCTAATTGGTAGTCCAATAATTGTGCTAATACCCGAATTAATAAATTTAAGCCAATAACCATTCCCGATTATAAGGCAATCTTCCTGGACATAGTTTCCGTTATATGAGTACAGTGTACCGTCCTCAAAATTTCTAAACAGGGTTTCACAACTGTTATCTTCAACAATCAAAGGTAAACCAATCATATTCCAATGTTTATTGTGTTTAAATGATATTGAAATCTGGTTACCATTACTCAAAACCGATAAAATTACTGGAATAATCACAGGAGGTTGTGCGTTTGAGCTGATTTTTATGCTACCAGTATACAGTCCAATGGGTAAACCTGATGAATTCACCTCAACTATAAATGTGGCACTTTCACCATAATGAAGTTCCCCTTGTAAAGTTCTATTTTGGTGGGGAATCGTCAACCACTGTGAAGGAGGTTGACGAAAGTGTAATGATAGATTATCATGAATATAATTGTTATTAAACACAACTTCTAACCCTGTGTTACCGTCACTATTTTGGATACCGATAGTAGCTGATGTAATATCTTCGGTCATTTGGCGGTAATTGACCTGAATATCTCCATTTGGGTATAATACCATTTGGAAGTCATAAGTTCCGTTATAAGTCCCCGGATAGTGAATGACATTATCGAACCACACAATAAAACGTTCTGAATCATTATAATAGAATACATCTCCTCCCTGTAACGGATCCAAATCATCCCAAAACCCAAGTATTGCAGGACGGGGAGCACTTGATGAAGGTATACTGATATTTTGCCATTCATTGTTATCGTCACCAAAACCAATCCAGCCATTTGGGTTTATGATACATTGAGAATAAACTTCACCGTAAAATGGAAAATCAAATCCAATATCGATGGAATCTATCCCAGTGTCATTTTGTGGAAAGGATAATTGAGTGCCCATACCGGAAATATCAAACCATTCATAATCAATGGCTTGTTCAAGATCAGAATCACTCCAATAATATCCCAATTCATCCGGTCCGCCACCGGGATTTTCAAAAGGGGAATATTCTTCACTGATATCATAATTTAAAATGGAACCAACATCCCCATTGTTTGAGATACTCAATATATTATTGGTAGTCTGATCTGGTTGTAAGTAGAAATTAATAAACTCTGGAGCATAAGATAGGGCGGGGGTAGCTGTATCTATTGTTGGATAAGTGGTAATAAGTAACGCGGTACTGTCATCTAATAGCATAGCTGCTGTAGGATAATCGTTACTGAATGTGTACTGTAATCCATCATTGCTCAAGTGATTTTCGATTCCAACTGTACTGTATGCTCCAGGATTATAATAATCTCCTAAAGATGTATTGTTAAAAGTTTTATATTGAATTTTTATTTCGTGATCGCCATAAGGAAGTACTGGGTCATTATAAAGGATAATTTGAAATGATTCTAAAGAGTTATTGGCATATGTCCTCATATCCGACCATTCTATCACGATATACCCTTCTGCAGTGTCTACATAATAATATACGTTTCCCCCACCAGTTGTTTTTAAATCGTCCCAAAATGCTGCTACCATTGGTGATGGTCCCCCAGCACCTGGAACAGGATAGTTGCGAAAAGACTCAAGTAGTGAGAATCCAAAGGCAATCCAACCATTTGTACTTACCGTGATTTCATCATAATCAACCCCGTAGAACCTGAAAGGATTTTGTAAATAAATATGGGCAGATTGTTGGGATTGTGGGTTTCCGTAACCATAATCTATCATATTCAGACTGGAGCCTGAACCTCCATAGGAAGGATTGATTTCTATCCAATCGTAAACGGGCGCACGGTTATAATCAATATCACCGGAGTCATAAATATAATAGCCATAATTATCCGGTCCAAGTGGGTCAGTTACGGATACTTCGCCGACCTGTATGTGAAAGTATTCGGTTCTATCATATCCATCCCCATTTTGAATATGTAACTCTATAGGGAACATCGTTCCATTAATTATGGCATCGTGTGCAAAAACTGTAAAGTTATCTGTCGATTCGATTATTTGACCGGATAAGATATTTCCCCAATTACCAATACTATCGGGGAATTCTAGTGCTTCGGTGTTGGCGCTTAACTCAGCGAATACACCATTTGCTGCGATTGATCCGAAATTTTTAAGACTGATAGAAATATTTTTAGTTTCGCCAGGATTAATAATCCCACCTCCTTCAATAGTATAACTTTCTACCATTAGATAGCTGCCTAATACGTCAATATAAATTACAGCACTCCATACATTTGATGAGTCATCTACTATATTTAACCTCAGACCTAAATCTTCTCCATTAATTGCAGAAGGGAGAAGGTGAAGTGCGAACATATCCCCGTATTCAGAATGCCCTGGTGCAATTGTGCCATACGAAATGGTAGGAATCAAAATAGTAACCAGATCCGATGTTGAAGTCAAGGTGGCTTCGATCCCACTAACGATATCTAAACCATAATTTTTTAAGGGAATTGATAATCCAACTGTTTCCCCGGGATTTAATATTCCATCATCATTGTCAATAACATTAATTGGTAGCTGGTGATCGACATTAATCAGGGCACCATCAGTAATAATGAAAAAGCTTCCTTGGTGAGGTATGTAATTTTGTTTGGTTGCTGTGACGAATATTTCGCCTCCACTGTAATAATCCAGAGGTATTGTTGTCTTTCCTGATTCATTGGTATATCCGCTAATAAATATTTCATCATTATCTTTTAATAGTGTCACCATAGCATTTTCAACAGAGTTTCCGAATACATCCATCACTTCGACATCAATATAATTGGTACCAAAGGGTATTTCTGATGGGTATATGACGAGTAAATCTATTGGTGTATCTGTCCATAAATGAGTTGCGGGATCCCCCATGAGATTATTCCAATGAGTGAATCTTTGAACACCTTGATATTGTGTGGAATAATAAGTTAGATATAAACTTAATTTACCATTGGCTAATGCAGCACCAGCAGATTCAAGTTGTTTTGGAAAAATGCCATCATACATCCCCATAGCCACGATATTGTTGTAAGCAGTATGCGTGCTTAGTGTTGAGGTTCCGACCGCTGCGATAGCTCCTTTTGGATTTGATGCAGTTCCATACCGGAAAAATGCCTCCGATAAACAAGTATAATCCTCAAAATCACCTGTACCACAAGTTAGTACGGTAGCAAAGCAAAGTTTAAAACCGTTATTTAAGTTGTTAACATTTCCAGTACCAAAACCACTCACTCCCCAATAACCACGATAGTTGAAGTAGAGAACACCTTCATTCAGTTGATTATCCATCCAGTTTTCATAATTCCCATGACCAAAATTTGTACGGATGTCATCCATACCGTAGACTTCCATTATTTCTGCAATATATTCATTCGATATGACTGTCGAAATGCCTGATGAGCTTGGATCACCCACTAATGCAGCTTTTTCATAATACTCTTGTATGGTGTTAAAATATGTCGCTTTTTCATAATGTTTTATCTTGCTCACTACTGTGCTGAGGTGTGTGGTGCTTTGTACAGATAATCGACCAACTAACACTTCGGGTAAAAGATCAATTCCAACCAATTGAGAGTAAGGAGCATCACCTTCGCCATAAGAAAAATAATAAGTAGGTATGCTGTAGGAACCAGTGACGTCACCCACAAGACCCACAAACTCTGGTGGGGGATCAAAAGTATTATATGCATTTAGAATATAACTCTTGATCTGGCTGGCTGAACCTCCTGTTATAGAGGTAGAAGCTGTATAAACAACATATCCCCTTTGGTGCCGCCACTCAACTAATTGCTGGAAATATGGATTAGTCTCGGAGCTGCCGCCACATATATATAAAATAGCCGGTTGCTGATAATCGTCAGTGCTGTCTGATGATGTATAGTTTATGACTAACCCTTCATATAATTTGTCAAATGCTCTGGATCTTGACATTTGTTTAAAATTCGGATTTTCCCGGCTTCCGGTTTCTTGGATACTAATTTCTACTTCATCATAAATTTCCAGTTCTTGTGTTCTGGCAGAATATATAAATGGAATAAAACTCACATTCAGAAGTTGGATTCCTCTCATAATTTTGGGTTCAGAAACAATGAGATTATTTTGGGGGAATTCTCTGTTGGAGTTATAAAATGCTTCGTTTATGATTTTTACATCAGGAGTTTCTGATTTGTTTTCTGTGTCCTGATATGGGAAAATTTTGATGTTTTGTATTTTGTGTGAGCGAATTACTGTGTAGTCAACACTATAACTTTTATCTGGTTCAATCTGGTAAAATGTTGATAAAATGGGAAATTCCGGCATACCAACTTCAGAGGTAGTTCCCACTTTTGGTATTTGTAATTTCGTGAAAGATCCAGATTGAGCGATATTTACTTCGCCCAGTTTAAATTTTATTACTGTGTCTTCTCCATCATTGCCAGAGTAGTTAAAATATTTCGAGGTTTTCGCAAAAAGAATGTTGCTGAACACCAACAGTACAGCGAGAAACAATGTAGCTTTCTTCATCATCAATTCCTTATAAATATTGTATAATTTAGCCTGACTTAATTATAAAAGTAAATGATTTATATCACTTTTCACTTAGTAAAACAGGTAAAATACTTTATCATTATTCTAACAAAAACGAATGAACACTATAGTTATTCCTTTTCTGTGTACTATGGAAGTGAATTTTTAGATTCGTATTGCTATGTTCTATGAGTCGTTTGAATTATCAACTATTTTATTTGTGGTTAGGCCTCGGCATAGTCCTAGCCGTTCCGGCAACGGCTCAGCCCGTTGGGCGTTACGCCCAGAGGGAGAGGCCCTATGGCGAGCCTAGTAAACTGGTGAGCAGTGAGGCTTACCAATAAAGAATACTATATTTAGAACAGAGTCATTCGTAATAAATGGTATCTACTGAAAAAGTTATAATATTCTTCAAAATCTGATCATTCATCTATTTTCTATTGGCATTTGACATTTACAAATTTCGTCAGTAAAATTTGATGGCGGGGTGGGTTATGTTGGAATTGCTAAGTAAGCACATAAGAAGGAGTAATATTTTTGGAAAAAACATTCATCATCTGTAATCCAGCAGCGGGAGAAGGACTTGCACGAAAGCGGTGGAAGAAATTGAGACACCAGCTTGAAGAAATTGGTTTGCCGTTTGAATATCGGTTAACGGAGCATCCAAATCATGCGTCGGAAATAGCGTCTGAGATTGTTGAAAATGGATACAATCGGATTGCGGTATTTGGTGGTGATGGTACGGTGAATGAAGTTCTTCAGGGAATAATGTCGGATGACAAAGTAAAATTGAAGGATTTACAACTGATATTACTGCCTGCTGGAAGTAGTTGTGATTTTGAGAAGAAATTTTCTCAGAAGAAAACTTTTATAGAGAAGATACAGAGTAGAGAAACGTGGCAGATAGATATTTTTAAAGTTGAATGTCAAGATGATCACGGTTTTCCAGTGAGTAGATTTATTTTTAATAATTCAAGTATTGGTGTCATCAGTCTTGCGAACGAAAAATTCTGTTCTGTAAAGGGATTGTCTAAATTCATTAAACAAATTAGTGTTGATGTTGCCGCCATTACTGCGGGTATTGATGCGCTTGTGAAATTTGAGGATTTCGCGTGTAATCTTAAGATTGATGATAGTGAATACAATGACAAGCAATTGAGCAATATGACGATTTTTAAAACCCCTTATTTTGGCGGAGGAATGTATTATGGTGTGGAGACTGAACAGGATAATGGAGTGTTAAATCTGGCATTAATTGATTCTGTATCTCGCCTAAAATTACTCACGATGATACCCGCACTTTATACTGGAAAGATATTCAAACGGAAACCAGTTCACTACAAGCAATGCCGTTCTTTTGAATTAGTCACAGAACAACCTTTGATTGTGGAAACAGATGGTGAAAATATCGGTTACCCTCCAGCAAAATACACAATTTTAGAAAAAGCCATTAACGTGCTCATTTAATATTGGTTGGTCTAATTATCAAAATGGAAGGTAAATATGGATAATCTTTATGAATGCTGTGCACCCGGGGCATCCTTTAAAGAGGAAATGAAACCGGTCTCTAATAATGTTACAGTGAGGATCATTACGTTTACTCCCGGTGAAAAAAATAACAATCCAGCTATTGTATTTGTTGCGGGTTGGATATCGTTGATAAAAGGGTGGCAGATCGTTCTGAGAGAAATGACAAAGGATTTTAAAGTTTATTATATTGAAACTCGAGAAAAAATTTCGTCTATTGTTAATAGAAAAGAACAGTATTCTTTGGAATCTATAGGACGAGATATTATCACTCTTATTTCCCATTTTAATGTTGATGAGAAAAAATATATTTTATTTGGGAGTTCATTAGGGGCAACAGCTATTTTAGACTGTTGTCAATACCTTGAAAAGAACCCCTTATGCTTGGTTCTTATTGGTCCCAATGCTGTATTTTCCATCCCCAAATGGAGTATTCCCGTTATTTTCATGTTTCCACCGCGCTTTTATCTTATGCTGAAACCAATCGTTAAATGGTATCTCAAAACTTTTTACCTGGATGTGGAAAGTGATTATGCTCAATATGCAAAATATTGTCGGGCTCTTGACGCAGCTGATCCCTGGAAATTGAAAAAGGCAGCTCTTCCGCTTTCTAAATATGAAGTCTGGGATTTGCTGGAAGATATCAAATATCCAACTTTGATAATCGGTGCTTCCAAAGATGTGATGCACATCCCAGAAAATCTCCACCGAATGACAGAAATGATGATAAATGCAACTTACCTGGATCTAGAGACCAACACATTGACTCATAGTAAAGATATGGTTAAAGAAATGCGTGAATATATTGATCAATTAAACCCACCCCCTTGATCAAACTTGTTGTTTAGGGTAATCCCAATATTTAACTGATATGAAGTGTTTTTTTTAAGAGTCATCATTGTCATAAAATATGATATGTATGACTTTTAAGAATTAAAGTTTTCTTTCTTTTTATCGTGATTTTCATTCTAAATTATGCAATTCTTATGTTACTATTTTTGAGCGTTTCAGAATTTCACAAGGATAATAGACGATTGGGAAAAGAATATGACCATTAGCCAGCTAGCCAAGACCATTCCCCCATCTCCGACCTTAAAACTTAACGAGACCGCGCGAATCCTGAAAGAGCTGGGGGAACCGGTAATTCATCTGGGAATTGGAGAGCCAAAATCAAAAACGCCAATTGATGCAATAATAAGCGCATCAGCGAAACTGACTACAGCTGATATTAAATATACACCCTCCGATGGTATTCCATCTCTGAAAAAGGCGATTATCCGATATACGGAAGAAAATTATGGGAAGGTGGTTGGACCGGAGAATGTCATTGTTTCCAATGGTGCCAAACAGTCACTCTCTGTTCTTCTTCAGACCATTATCAGTCCGCAAGAAGAGGTAATTGTTCTTTCACCACACTGGGTAAGCTATCCAGAAATGGTAAAAATATGTTATGGATTTCCCGTTATTGTTACCCCGGAAGATGGGAGGTTCCATCCGAGAATGGAGGATATTGACAGGGCAGTCACTTCCTATACCAGAGCCATTATTGTAAACAGTCCAAACAATCCTTCTGGTGTAATGTTTTCCCGTGATTTTATTGGGGAGATTGTGGAATATTGTGAGAAAAAAGATATTTACCTCATTATGGATGACATTTACCATAAGTTGATATTTGATGGGAAATCTATTATCTCGTGTTACGATTTTACCAAGAAGCAGACTGAAAAATCGAAATTGGTTGTGATTAATGGCGTATCGAAGTTGTTTGCAATGACTGGTTTTCGTATCGGGTGGGCTATTGCTGAGAAGAAGGTGGTAGAGGCTATGACCAACATTCAGTCGGCGACGACTGCCTGTCCTTCTATGCTGTTGCAGGCAGCGGCAGCTGGAGCGCTTGGGGGGCTTCAGAGTGGTATAGAGAGTCTTCGTCTTACACTGGAAAACAATCGAAATGTGATGATTACAGAACTGAGAACCATTGATGGAGTAACGGTTACAAAACCTGATGGAACATTTTATTGCTTCCCGGATTTTCGTGCTTATAATAAAAGCTCCACAGAACTATCGGAGTTTTTACTGGAAAAAGTACGTGTTGTCACTGTCCCCGGAGTTGAATTCGGGATGGAAGGTTATCTACGGCTCAGTTTCGGGGGTACAATCAAAGAGATTTGTGATGGGATTGAGAGAATCAAATGGGCACTGGATCCCAACTCACCCAATGAAATATATATAGGTGATCGAAAATTGATAAGGGATTGGATATGAAGCTACATCTTGGGGTCAAATCACCAGCATCGAAAGAAGCTAAAACCAATGCCAGTGATTTCGGGCTGAATAATCACGGATTGAAACATTTCAATAAGGTTTACTGGAATTTACCAACTCCAGCACTTTATGAGGAGATATGTTTTCGTACCGAGGGGCAAATATCTCATATGGGACCTGTTATAGTCAATACCGGGAAACATACAGCCCGTGCGGCGAATGATAAATTTATCGTCAAAGAACCGAGCACGGAGGATGATATCTGGTGGGGAGAATATAATCGTCCTTTCAGTCAGGACAAATTTTCCTCTTTACTCAACCGTCTTCAGGGATTTCTCCAGGGAACAGATGTTTTTGTTCAGGATTGTTATGTAGGAGCTGATTCCGAGTATCGACTGCCCATCCGGGTTATCACTGAATATGCATGGCACAGTCTGTTCGCTCGAAATATGTTTATTACTCCAAGAACATTTGATGAGATGAAAAGGCATATCCCTGATTTTACTCTGATCTGTGCCCCCTCTTTCCACGCTTCACCGGAAATTGATGGGACGAATTCGGGAACATTTATCATCCTGAATTTTGACCAGAGATTAGCAATCATCGGCGGAACCTCTTACGGAGGAGAAATTAAGAAGTCATTTTTCACGATTATGAACTACCTTCTGCCCAAGGAGGGAGTGCTTGCGATGCACTGTTCAGCAAACCTTGGGAACGATGGAAATGTAGCACTCTTTTTTGGACTTTCTGGTACGGGAAAGACCACCCTCTCTGCCGATCCACGCCGACGGTTGATTGGGGATGATGAACACGGATGGAGTGATGATGGGGTATTTAATTTTGAGGGAGGGTGCTATGCCAAAGTGATTCAATTGAGTTCTGAAGCAGAACCGCAGATCTGGGCTTGTACGCGAAAATTTGGTACACTTCTGGAAAACGTGGTGTTCGATCCCGTTTCCCGCCATCTTGATCTGGATGACTGGTTGTATACTGAAAATACCCGGGCATCATATCCTTTGATGTATATTGATAATGCTGTGGAGGAAGGGAAGGGAGGGAATCCGAAAAATATTTTTATGTTGACCTGTGATGCTTCTGGAGTAATGCCACCCATTGCCAGATTGACTCCAGATCAAGCAATGTACCATTTTATTTCCGGTTATACTTCTAAGGTCAGCGGTACGGAAATTGAATTGGGTCTTGAGCCGGAAATCACCTTTAGTGCCTGTTTTGGAGCACCATTTATGGTTCATCATCCCTATTTTTACGCCCGGTTGCTGAAGAACAAAATCATCAAACACGATGTAAACTGCTGGCTCCTCAATACGGGCTGGACGGGTGGGCCCTTTGGAATCGGGAAAAGGATTAGTATTTCTCATACCCGAGCGCTTCTCAAATCCGCTCTGACTGGGGAACTCGATGATGTTGAATATCGCACCGATTCCATATTTGGATTTCAGGTACCCAAATTATGCAAAGATGTACCCTCAAAAATATTGAACCCAGAAAATACCTGGCCTAGAAAGGAAGCTTACCGTGAGAAATACAGGCAGTTAGCCTCTTTGTTTATTGAAAATTTCAAAAAGTTTAGCGAAGGAGTACCACCAGAAGTTCTTAAAGCAGGTCCCAGGAGAAAATAAGCTTTTAAAATAAATAGAAAATAATGTAAATTTATATAAATAATTAAATACCCCCTAAGCCCTTGTTCCGATTTATCGGGCAGGGGCTTTCCCCTTACTGAGAGATGCGAACTAAAAAAAATGGGCATGATTAAGCCCATTTTTCTTACACGTATATATTTATTTCAATAACTAAAATTTGTGTAACTATCTGCTTCTAAAGGTATATTTTCTATTTCTCTATCCCAAGTAATTCCATTTCAAAGATGAGTGTACTGTTTGGTTCAATAGCTCGAGAGCCCCGTTCACCATAAGCAAGATCAGAAGGAATAAATAATTCCCATTTTGATCCAACTGGCATCATTTGGAGAGCTTCAGTCCATCCTTTAATGACACCTGTTACCCGAAATTTTGCTGGTTTGCCTTTATCGTATGAGCTATCGAAAATTGTTCCATCCAGGAGCGTGCCGCGATAATGTACTTCGACCATATCAGATTTTTCGGGTATCGGTCCGTCACCCATTTTGATAACTTTATATTGTAGACCACTTGGTTGAACCACGATATCTTTATGTTTGGCATTTTCTGCTAGGAACTTTTCACCTTCAATTTTGTTTTCTTCAGTCAATTTATTCCGAATTTCCTGTTGTTTTTGGCGAATTTCCATTTGATACGCTCTCAAAACTTTTTGTTTTGTGTTTTCCTCAAGTTTTGTTTCTGAACCTGAAAAACTGTCGCGAAATCCTTGAACAAGTAGATCTGGATTAATATCCAATTCCTGTCTTTTCATTCCACCACCGATATCCATTCCTATACTGTAACTAACAGTATCCTGATGGGTGGTTAGTTTGGGAACGCTTTTTTGCTGTGAGTCGTTAGTGCAGGCAATTAAAGCAACAAGCAATCCTGCCGTGATCATTTGTTTCATTATCTGTCTTCCTTTCTATGATTGTTAAACTTTTATATGAAATAACTCACCGCAAATCTGAGAAATAGAACTCAACTTTCCAAAGAATTGATATTAGTAATTGATGAAAATATACCACAATTTTTTGAGAAGCTCCTCATTTTCTAGTGTGAGCTTGGAGTACTTCAATCAATTTGTGACACAAGATTATTTATACTTCCACGTTTTACAAGAGATTTTGTAAATTTGACATGCAGTCGAGTAAGTAATTAAACACTTATTTTCAATTCAATAAAAGCAAATTAGTGGAGTAAAAAATGAAGAAAAATCTGAGGGAAATTAATATCTCTACCGAAGATATACCAACCAGTTGGTATAATATTTTACCAGATTTACCAACCCCATTACCACCTCCAAAAGGAGATGAACAGCTGAAACTGTTACCGGAAATGATGATTTTAGAATGTTTGAAACAAGAAAGTTCACCTGATCGCTGGATTGAAATCCCTGATGGTATTCGGCAATTATATCTTCAGGCGGGTAGACCCAGACCACTATTCAGAGCATTAAATTTAGAAAAAGCCTTAGGAACGCCAGCCCGACTTTATTACAAATCAGAATTTTACAGTCCCACTGGAAGTCATAAAGTAAATACTGCTCTGGCTCAAGCATACTATGCCAGGGAACAAGGGTGTGAGAGACTTACTACCGAAACGGGTGCGGGACAGTGGGGAACTGCTCTTGCCTATGCAACGAGTATCGTCGGTTTGAAATGCACTGTTTTTTGGGTGAGAGCGGTTTACCAGTGGAAACATTCCAGAAGAAACCTTATGCAAATTTTTGGAGCAGAAGTAAACGCATCACCCAGCGATTTAACCGAATTTGGTAAATCCCTGGTAAAGGATAATCCTGATCACCCCGGCTCTCTGGGAATTGCTATTTCTGAGGGTTTAGAGGACGCTAAAAATGATCCTAAAGCAGTTTATTCTCTCGGATCGGTACTAAACCATGTGTTGATACATCAGTCAATCATTGGCTTGGAAACTCAATTGCAATTTGAAATGATTGATGAATATCCCGATATTATGATTTCCTGCTTGGGAGGCGGCAGTAACTTTGGTGGGTTTGTCTTGCCATTTGTTGGTGATGTTTTAACTAAAGGTAAAAAAATCCAATTCATTGCAGCTCAAAGTGAAGCGGCACCTAATTTACAGGGAACATACCGATATAATTTTGCTGATTACGCAAAATTAACTCCTCAACTTAAAATGTATACCCTTGGGCACCTATTTGAGATGCCGCCAATCAGAGGTGATGGCTTGCGATATCACGGTTGTTCCCCCATTATTAGCCTATTGAGAGACGAAGGCTATATTGATACAGTAGCTTATCCTGTGGATGAGAAATATGTGTTTGAAAAGGGGAAACTATTCATTCAAACTGAGGGTTTTTTACCTGCCCCTGAGTCTGCTTACAGTATTGCATGTGCCATTGATGAAGCCAATAAGTGCAAGGAATCTGGTGAAGAAAAAGTGATTGCATTTAATGTCAGCGGACACGGATTTATGGATATGGTGGGTTTTCGAAAAGTTCTTGGATTGGAATAGGCAAATAGTTAGATACGAAAAGTCTGCAAGTTTATCTTTTTAAACTTGTGGGCTTTTATTTTGGTTATTGTTTTTCTCAATAATTCTCAACGAGCGCAATAATTACCACAATCCAATCGGGAAAGCATTTTATATTACCGAGAGAATGTATGTTCCCTTTTTTCTTGGTTTAATTTTTGAATTTTGTAAATTAGAAACATTAGGATACCTATTTAACAATAATCTCTGAACAATAAAAAATAAAAAGGAGTCCGATATGTCAACATTTCTCTTGTTGGGGAACTACTCATCGGAGGCTTTGAAGGAAATTAGTGCAGATCGAACGGACAAGTGTAATCGTCTTATCGAGGAATTCGGTGGTGAAGTTTAATTAATATATGCCCTGTTAGGTTGTTATGATCTGGTTATGATTGTGGACTTTCCAACCACAGATGATGCAATAAAAGCATCTATCGCTTTGACTAAACTGACGAATATTTCATTTTCTACTTACCCGGCAGTATCGGTAGAACGCTTCGATGAAATAGCTGAAAGCATATAATTTATTGCTGAGAATTCTATTCTGATTGATCGGAAGTCTCACTTTCTCCTCAATAAAACACCTGAGCTGTACATGAATTCTACAACATCAACACAGAAATAACGAAATAATCTTCACCGTCTATTAGAGAAAACCCGAATTTTTGTTTTGGTAAATAGATGGATTGTGTCAATTACACGAATAATTGACAAAAGTATTTATTATACTTAATTTAACAAAGCGGGGTTGGTTAAAATCTTAACTTAATATTCATCAGATAAATGATAAGTCTATGGTATCAGACAATAAGATGAGACGGGTGCATGTTTGGATAACGGGAAGAGTGCAGGGTGTATTCTTTAGAGCAAATACTCGGAACGAAGCTGTAAAACTTGACTTGAAGGGATGGGTGAAAAATCTGCCTGATGGAAGGGTGGAAGCTCTATTTGAAGGAGACGTTAAGGCAATGAACCATATGCTTATGTACTGTCGAAGGGGACCATTTGGATCAAAGGTTGATGATGTTGAAAGTGTTGAAGAAAAATACGAAGGTGAGTTTGAATCCTTTGAAATAAGGTACTAACTTGATTAATTAACCAGCCACCAAGACTCCAACAAGACTCCAAGACACAAATGATTAATAAGTAGGGATTTACAGGAAAAATGATGAAACGATTTTTAATCATAAAATCAATGCTCCCATTTACCTTATATTTTCATTTATATCAATACTTCTTCGTGTCTTTGTGGTGAATTTTTCAGGTTAATAAATGGTAACAATTAATGAATTGGAAATAAGTGTTTGTGGTCTCTGCTGTAGCAGATGTCCAAAATATGTGAAAAAACACTGTACCGGCTGCAGACCCAATGATGTCTGCCAGATGCCGGAATGCGCTGAGCAAAAAGGTGTCAATCTCTGTTTTGAATGCAGGGAATTCCCCTGTGAAATAAATTACACATTTTTTCAGAAATCCTGGCTTGACTTTTTGAAATCAGACGAAATTGTAGGCTGAGAAATATTGTTATAAGTCTATGATTTTCTGACCAATCAGGCAATTTTTTAAGATGTCAGAAAATGTTCAACTAACGTAATTAAAAAAGGAGGATAAAATGATCGTTACTACCGTTACAGTTTACGTAAAACCTGAAAATATCGATGATTTTAAAGAAGCCTCTATCAAGAATCATAAGGGATCTGTAGAAGAACCGGGGAATATGCGATTTGACGTACTTCAATGTAAGGATGATCCCACACGATTTCTTCTCTATGAGGCTTATGAATCCGTAGACGAAGCAAAGGCTCATAAGGATACACCTCACTATCTGAAGTGGCATGACACGGTGGCTGACTGGATGGCAAAGCCGAGAGAAGGTATTCCCTATTATGTGATTGCTCCTACCGAACGAACAGTATGGTAATCACGCCGTTCAACTTTGCAAGAACACCCAGGATACTTTTTGGAGCAGGTAGGTTTAGTGAAGTAGGAAAAATTGCGGGGGAGATTGGTGAAACAGTTCTGATTGTCACGGGTTCACGTTCTTTAAAATCATCCGAGAAGTGGGATGAGTTAATAAAATCCCTGGAAACTACCTCACTGCGTCATTTTGAGATTTCAGTAACGGGAGAACCCTCACCTGAATTTGTTGATAGTGCCGTAACAAAATTCAAAGACAGAGGGATTGATGTTGTACTTGCGGTAGGAGGGGGAAGCGTTCTGGATACTGGAAAAGCCATTTCTGCCATGCTTCTTCAGGACAAATCGGTGGTAAATTTTCTTGAAGGAGTGGGAACAGGAGAAGCCCATAGTGGCGATAAAATTCCCTTTATAGCGGTTCCTACTACCGCTGGAACGGGAAGTGAGGTAACAAAAAATGCTGTGTTAAGCCAGACTGGACCAGATGGATACAAAAAATCATTACGCCACGATAACTTTGTCCCTGATGTAGCATTGATTGATCCTGAACTAATGGTCTTATGTCCCAATGAAATAACTGCTTCAACAGGGATGGATGCATGTACTCAGCTGCTGGAGGCGTATGTCTCAACAAAAGCTACCCCTTTGACAGATGCCATTACCATAAGCGGTTTAGAACAAATCAGGATCAATCTTGTGCGAGCTTGCACTACCGGTACGGATGACGTTAATGTTAGAGCAGGAATGGCTTACGCTGCTTTTGCATCGGGAATCGTCCTTGCTAACGCCGGTCTGGGCATTGTCCATGGATTGGCATCTCCTCTCGGAGGACATTTTCCTATTCCTCACGGAGTTGCCTGTGGTACTCTGGTTTCCTCTGCTACGAAGGAAAACATAGATGCCATAAGAGAGTCAAATTCGGATAACCCAACTCTAAGCAAGTATGCCCACGCTGGCTGGTTGTTGTCGGGAAAACACAGCAACAATATTTATGAAGGGTGTAACATTCTTATAGAGCAATTGGATGAATGGACAGAAAAATTGAAATTACCTCTCTTGACTGAGTATGGGATTTCTGTTTCTGATCTGGATCAAATCGTTGAAGAAACCGGTCAGAAAAACAATCCAGTCAATTTAAGTTACAGGAGGGTTAAAAGCATTTTATTGAGGAGAATGTAGCATGATAATCGAAGTAGATAAATCAGGAACTGTTGATGCTTTTAAAAAAACTGTTGATACAGTTCTGGAAAATGACACAGTTAAGGGGCTGTTGATATTTTCTTGTGACGCTAATGGTTTTACCCCTAAATCCATCAACAGAAAGCTGGCAGAAATATCAATCCCTTTTTTGGGTGGTATTTTCCCAGAAATCATTGCTGGGAGGGAGAAGCTTGAGAAGGGAACTGTCGTTGCTGGATTTTCTGTGGAGCCCAATGTTCAGATCATTCCTGATTTAAGTGATACCTCCGTGGATTATGACGTGGTCTTGGATGAGAAAATCCCCAAAATCGACAACATTAAAACTATGTTTATTCTGGTAGATGGCTTTTCCAAACGAATTAGTGCATTGGTGGACAGTTTATTCAATATTTTCGGTCTGGAGTTTAACTATATCGGTGGCGGTACGGGTTCATTGAGTATGGAGCAAAAACCGTGTTTGTTTACGTCGGAAGGATTCATCCAGGATAGTGCAGTGCTGGCAACGTTGGATATTGAAAGCAGTGTTGCAGTCACTCACGGGTGGGAACGAATTGCTGGTCCATTTAAAATTACCGAGTCTGATAGAAATGTTGTTAAAACTATTGATTGGAAACCGGCTTTTCAGTTGTATCGAGACGTTGTAGAAAAAAATTCAGATAAACGATTTCAAGATGATAATTTCTTTGATATTTCCAAGTGTCACCCTTTTGGGATTAGTAAGCTGGGAGCAGAAAGAATTGTTAGAGATCCTTTTATGTGTGCCGAAGATGATTCACTGATATGTGTAGGGGAAGTCCTGCAAGATTCCTTTATTGATATACTAAAAGGGGATGTCAATTCTCTGGTGACAGCAGCAGGAAGAGCTCTGAGACTGGCAAAAGAAGGATTTACGGTAGAAACATCTAATAAGACAGTTTTGTTTATAGACTGTATTTCCAGAGTTCTTTTTCTTGAGGAGAACTTCGAGGACGAGTTGATGACAGTATATGATGAATCGATTCCCCTAATTGGTGCATTAACAATTGGTGAAATTGCAAATAGTGGTAAAGACTATCTTGAGTTTTACAATAAAACTTCTGTTGTAGGAATACTGGGGGACTAATGCCAACATCTGCAGAACGCATTCAGATCTTGTATGAAATTAGTATGTCTATAGGCGTAAGTCTTGACCTGACTAAAGTGCTGCGAACAAGTCTCTCTGCTATTCTGAGAAAGTTGAATTGTTCTGCAGGTGGCATATTTATTTTAGACCGGAAGAACGATGGAAGAAATGAATTCAAGCAGATTTTTTCTATACCAAGGAGCACAGACCGAATCCAAATTTATCAAAATGCACTGGGAAAAATCCCAACCCGTCTTGATAATCAAAAGTTAGCTTCTTTTCAGGAAAAGCTACCCATTAGTGGAAAAGATGATTTCGGTAATTACTTTCATATCTTGGATATCCCTGACTGGGGTGTGTTAATTTTAATAAAAAGTGGTAAAGAT
Organism: uncultured bacterium; assembly: GCA_964626495.1. Lineage (GTDB taxonomy): Bacteria > Fidelibacterota > Marinisomatia > Marinisomatales > CAZVFT01 > JACNLN01. The sequence continues at coordinate 8,594 of CAZVFT010000010.1, read as the reverse complement.
TTAGAATCAATTACCGTTGGATCTTTAAGTTCTGTCCTGTCGAAACTTGCAGGAGCTTGTTTTGCTTGTGAACAAAATGAGGAAGTAAAAGATAGAGAAAAAGAACTTCGTCTCATTACTGAATCATCTCTGGATACGATTTTTATTTTAACAGCTGGAGGTAAGATTATCTATCTCAGCCCGTCAGCAGGAGATCTAACGGGGTATGAAATAGATGAATTAATTAATACACATTTTACAAAGTATTTCCCCAAAAAAGAATGGGTGAGACTTACGGATATATTGAAGGAAGTTATACAGGGTAAGAAAATAACAAACTTGGAAACGATATTAAAGCATCGGAATGGTCATCTTATTCCAATCGAGATTAGTGGACAATTAATCAAGAAAGATGGAAAATATTTTGCTCAGGGAACTATAAGGGATATTAGTAAACGTAAGCAGGCAGAGGAGGAACTCAGGAGATCTGAAGAAAAATACCGTACCCTCTTTGAAGGGGTAGAGGATGTTGTTTATATTAGTACTCCCAACGGTAAATTGATCGATATTAATGAGGCAGGAGTTCAATTGTTTAATTATTCCTCAAAAGATGAACTGTTACAAGTCAATATTGCCAAGGATATTTATTTTAATTCGCAAGATCGGGAGAAATTTAAAAGTAGATTAGAGCGCAACGGTTCTGTGAAAAGCCTTGAGTTAAAGCTGAAACGAAAGGATGGAACCCCCATTTTCGTTACAGAGACAGGTTTTGAGGTGCGGGATGATGAGAATCGTATTGTTGCTTATTACGGAATTATTCATGATATCACCGATCGTAAACATGTAGAAAGTGAGCTTAAACTAAGTTTGAATAAATTCCGACAAGCAATGGAAAGTATTGTTCAAGCAATGGCAACCACCACCGAAGTTCGTGATCCATATACAGCTGGACATCAACGAAGAGTCAGTAGGCTTGCCACAGCCATAGCAGAAGAAATGCGTTTACCAAAGCATATCATTGAGGGAATTCGACTTGCAGGGATGATTCACGATCTGGGGAAAATATCCGTACCAGCGGAAATTTTGACAAAGCCGGGTAAATTGAGTTTGTTGGAATTTGAAATTATTAAAAAACATATTCATGCTGGTTATGATATTTTGAAATCTGTCGAATTTCTATGGCCAATCGCACAAATCGTACTTCAACACCAGGAACGGTACGACGGTTCTGGATATCCTTCAGGATTGAAGAAGGAGGAGATATTGATAGAGGCAAGAGTTCTTGGGGTAGCAGATGTGGTGGAAGCTATGGCGTTTCATCGTCCATATCGAGAAGCTCTCGGCATTGAAAAAGCTCTTAATGAGATATCAGATAATCGAGGGATTCGTTATGATCCAAAGGTGGCTGATGCCTGTTTGTGTTTGTTTAATGAAAAGGGATTTATTTTTGAAAATTAACAACACTTGGAAAAAGTATATCAAATAATCAGGTATAACTACATTAAGAAAGATGGGATTTGATATGACACGTAAAGCGAAATCAGGTCGAAAGATTGATCGAAAGAAGAAACTCAAAAAAGGTAAAAAAAGAGGTCAACGAGTAAAACAGAGAGAAACCGGGTTCCACAGGAAATCATTTGGTAGATGAGCTCAAGATAAATAGAAACTGATATTATTAAAAACTATCCTGTGGAACGTTGTATTTTTACCGTTAAAAGGATTTACTGGAAAATTTTCTAATTTCCCGTTTTGTTATGGATACCCTTTTATTACATCCAATATCCAATTGCATGACACCAGCAAAGTGGAGAGTTTGTAAATTGTGAATGAAGCTCTTGATGAACTTCAAAGCCAGATTCAAATCTGTACCAAGTGTTCATTAAACTTATCCAGGAAAAGGGCAGTTTTAGGAGAAGGGAATGAAAAAGCGAAGATAATGTTGGTTGGTCAATGTCCGGGTGACCAGGAAAATGAAATTGGAAGACCCTTTGTAGGACCAGCTGGGGTATTACTGGGAAGACTTATCAGCAACATTAAACTGAAACGTCGAGACCTATGGCTTACAAACGTTGTCCGGTGTATACCACCAGGAAGGCTTCCTCATTCCTCTGAAATCAAAACCTGTGCACCTTTCTTACTGGAAGAAATAAAAATCATCAAACCCAAAATTGTCTGTCCTTTAGGCAATATAGCTTTAAGTCTTCTTTTGCGTAAACCAGCACAAATCCACCAGTTCAGAGGGAAGCCGATTCCCGCTCATTCGTATTTTATTTTTCCAGCTCTCCATCCAGCTGCAGCTCTAAGGCAATCGAATTTCATGCCTCAGGTGGAGGAAGATTTCAGAAATCTGAAAGCATTCATTGATTCAAATCCTGTGCTAGAACCGCCCCCCGGACAGGAAAGTTTATTTTGATGACACCACTATTCATTTTGTTGATAATTTGGTAAAGATAACGATGGTGCTGGAATTAGTAAAGATTTCTGTCATTGTATTTTTCTGCTGTTTATGCTATTTTTCGGATATTATAATCTAAGGTTATGAATAAGATCGAAAAAAAGCGACTTAAAACCGAAACCAAGATTCAGAAAAAACTGGCAAAGGCAAAGCAAAAGGAAATCCCCGTTACCAGTGAAGGCGAGGATTCACGTACTCCTGACCAACCATCTCATGCCGTTCGATTCGCTGAAGGTGTCCGGGGAATAATTTATGTGATCTTTGCTGCTTCCCTATTACTTGCTATAATTCTCGGACAGAGAGGTGTTATTGTTACCCTCGAAGACATCATTGGCAGTCTATTTCTTGCCTCAATCGGGAAAATTATTCTCGTGATTGTTGCTTTAGCTCTTTTCATCTATGGCCTTAAACACCTCCACCTGGTGAAGTAAGAAAGTCAGCACTACTCACATTCCTCATTTGACCCAGAAAATTATCAATAGTTAGTATATTATTATGAACGATCTTTATTGGAAGATTGAAAAAATATCTCTTAATTTCGCACTTAAAATTTTATACAGATTAGGTAACTTGAATCAATCGTAGAATATGAGTAATGAAAGGAAATAAAATGAGTGGAAATATATCAATCAGTCCAGAAGGTGTGGAATATCTTATTCCCAAAGAAGAGGATTATTCCACCGAATTTGATAGGATTAACGCATTAGTAGATGAAGCAAGGGATTCTGGTAAAGAGATTGTTGTCGTACTGGGAGTGGGGTTTGTGGGAGCTGTTATGGCGGCTATTGTAGCCGATACGGTGGACGAAAATGGCAACCCAACAAAATTTGTTATTGGAGTTCAACGCCCCAGTATTCGCAGTTTCTGGAAAATTCCCACACTGAACCGTGGAGAATCCCCTGTAAAGGCAGAGGATCCAGAAGTAGCGCCTATGATTAAACGATGTGTCCTTGATAAGAAAACTCTTGTAGCGTCATATAATTCTAAAGTTCTATCCCTGGCGGATGTAGTGGTTGTGGATGTTCAATGTGATTATGCGAAAAATGACCTGGGTGATGTTCGCACAGGTGGGGTAGAAATGAAAGCTCTTGAAGCGTCCTTTAAAACCATTGGAGAGAATATATCGCCGTACGCACTTGTACTTATTGAAACAACTGTTCCACCCGGAACGACAGAACAGGTGGCATATCCCGCAATCAAAAAAATCTTCCTGGAGCGGGGAATTGATACCGATCCCCTCCTTGCTCACAGTTATGAACGGGTAATGCCGGGCAAGGAATATGTGGCAAGCATTCGGGATTTCTGGCGGGTCTGCAGCGGTATTAATTATGTTGCTCGGGAAAGAGTGGCAAAATTTTTAAATGAGGTGCTTAACACCGATGAGTTTCCACTTACCGTGCTGGATCGCCCTATTGAATCAGAAACAGCAAAAATCGTTGAAAACAGCTATCGAGCTACTATTCTTTCTTTTATGGATGAGTGGAGTCTCTTTGCTGAACGGAACGGTGTGGATATCCTGAAAGTGATTGATGCTGTTAAAGTGAGACCGACCCACAGCAATATGATTTTTCCTGGACCCGGAATCGGGGGATATTGTCTGCCAAAGGATGGCGGGCTGGGATTTTGGGCATATAAACATATTCTTGGTTTTGAGGACGATATTTTTAAATTGACAACGACAGCTATTGATATCAACGATACACGATCTCTTCATGCTGCCGAACTGGTAAGAGATGCTCTCCGGAATATGGGTGAGCCCATCGCCGCAAAAGATGTACTCATTCTGGGAGCGTCTTATCGTGAAGATGTTGGAGATACTCGATACAGCGGTTCAGAAATTCTCGTTCGGAAACTGGCAGAAATGGGAGCGGAAATCCGGGTGCACGACCTGTATGTAGATCATTGGTGGGAATTTGAAAATCAGAATACCTATCCTGACAGCAGTCGGAGCCGCTTCTTCAGAAATCAGGAAAAGCTGACTGAATTAAGCATTGAAAAGGATCTAAAGAAAGCTCTACATCAAACGGATGTGATTGTTTTTGCAGTCAGGCACAAACAGTATCTCGATCTTGATCCTGATGATATCATTCAGACTGTAGGAAAACCGGTAGCAGTGATTGACTGCTTTGGTATCCTTGATGATGATAAGATACGACGATATGTAGAATTGGGATGTGAGGTAAAGGGTCTCGGTCGTGGGCATATCAAACGAATTAAGGATTTAGTGAAATAATAAAAATCAAAAACGGCTGGTAGCTGGTAGAGTGCCTGCCCTGCCCGCCTGACATCTTTCGGGCAGGTAAGGAGCTTGTGTCGAAGACACTCCTGCGGCGCGACTGTACGGGGGTGAAGTGGTAAAATGGTGAGTGGTGAAGTAGTGGCTGTAGTAAAAAGTATCAAGTGTAAAGTAATCCGAAAAAGTACGTCGTTGTTTCGGAGTAAAATCCGTCAAATGCCAGACATAGTGATGTATCCCGATACTTCGGGAGAAATCAATTTTAAACTTTAGAGATTCTTATAACAACGTCATTTGGTTTGTCTGTCCTGCTGATGATCTGTTACGGTGAAAGAATAATAAAGAAATTGTACTTTTCTTAGCGTAAGAAAAGTACCAAAAGAAACAGCCGCTGGAGAAAAACCAAGGCGTCGAGTTGTCACTCGAGGAATTATTTAAACTCACCCCGACACAGGTGTCGGAGCTCAGACAGAAAATAATTCTGATCCCTCGTTTCGTCTTGACGTTTAACCTTGGTTTTTCTAATACGGCAGGGGTACAGAGGATTGAATTTATCTGCTGGACGATTAATTAACGTCTTACATTTGTAGGAAATTTCAGTTATCAGAGAGCTGTTAAGCTTACACTTCTCCCTCTTGATATTTGTTTGGCTAATGATTGATAGGACTTTTTGATGGGGGATCGCTAACAGGTGTAAAAGTCCCCTCTCAGAGAGGGGTCTCCGCCGTGGTGGAGGGGGTGTGTGAAAACATACTCAACCGAAAAAAGGTTAGTGGAATAGCATCACCGTTACTGATCAGTCTAAAACCGGGTGGGGTCCTCGCTTACGCTACAGGCAGAGTTGCCTGTCGTACATTATCTCATAAAGTATCCGTAATAAGAATAGAATAGAATTATAGAAATAACGATAGCACAACTGCTCCCAATCCCCGATATTTCCTCAGCTTCACGATAATTTTCCAGTTCCTTCTGTTCGTAAAGTGTTTTGAAGTCTATCTCTTTCCCCATTTTTTTTGCGTACTGTTTGCACTGCCACGATTTGAGCCAGTACTGTGGGATTTCTACGGGTGAAAGAGAATTCAATCCCTGAATCAGGGCTTTTTGCAAGACAGGGTGTTCACAGTGTGTTGAAGGTATAACCTCAGGTTTATCGGTTTGTGCTTCCTGAGAAAGCAGGGGGAAGGACAAAATCAATACGATAAAGATTGGTTTTATTAGAATAAGCATTACCACCCAAGAACAACACCAAACTGATAAACAGGTTGGTTCGTATCAATGGACATCTTCAGCTTCGTTTCTCCTGATTCGCTTTTCCAAGCGCCATCGCCCATAAATGTTTTTATAAATCCTAATTTTCCTTCAACAGCTAAATAGGATTTTAGGTGCATTCTCAATCCAATCCAGCTATAGTAAGCAAAGAAGGATTTGTCAATGCCGGCTTTAGTCGTGGTAGAAAATTGGAATGGTGTTGTTACTGCGGTAATTTCATGCTGATAAAAGCTGTATTTCCCGAGCATGGGTGCGATACCGAAGTCAGCCTCAAATCGCTTGAAAAAGGTGAAGAAAGTCTGCACACCAATCCCATTCATTTTGAGAACCAACCTGAAGTTTTGAGATGATTTGTTATAGGTGAACAGGGAAGTGGAGATACGGTAATATCCCACTCTCAGACTTGGGTAAATTTTCACGGAAAAATCGTAAGAAATCGGCATAATAAATTCGGAGACTTTTGCAATACCAGAATCCGACAGGGTTTTGTTAAAATCGGAAAAATCTGGCCACGAAAAGGCTAATCCAGTCCCGATGGAATATTTGAACTGAGCAGGTAGAAACGAAATAGAAAGTAAGAAAATAATTATTAATTTCTTCATACTGAATTAACTGCGAATGGTGTTATTTGCCATTAATTGATTTATCTACTTTATGATAAAATGGCTAACTAAATTTAGTTTTGCAATACTGAATTACAAACCCCAAAATCAGACATTGTCGAAGACTTTTTGAGAGGAATGTGGGTTGGAGTAAAATGCCTGTCCGGATCCCGACGGAATGTAGAGTAACGCCCAAAGGTGGCTCATGTTGATCCGCAAGGTCTACTTCGGAGGAGAAATCATTTTTTAACTATGGTTATCTCTATTTCATCTTTCAAATAGAAATGATAAAACGATGTATAGCACAAATTTCACCTGACCTGTGTAATAGTATTATATAGTGTTGATAACAAATAAATTAAAGCTTATCCTGAAATCCTATATCGGATTTCAGGTACAAATAAAGTTTTTTTTCTTATTCAATCTCTTCATCACCTCACTTTTAGCACTGCCATTACGCCATGAGATTGTCTTTTTGAATGGACAGACTCAAGCCGGTAGGGTAGTCGAATTTACAAGGGATACACTTATTTTTGAACCTCAGCGTCAGAAAGTAACGGTAAAAGTTGCGATGGATAGCGTTTTGTATATTCACAACAGTGAGGGAAAACTATTTTTCATTTCGGATCACCTTTGGCGTTATGTTAATATATGTAAGGGGAGGGGAGGTAAGATTATTACAATAAACGGGCAAGAAATTCCCTATGTGTATCTCAGAGATGAAGAATTGAGGATGTATACCCCAGAATTGATTTACTACCAGGATAACGATCAAAATCCGCATACAATTTACCTTGAGAATGTCTATAAGCTTATTGTTGACAGACCTGTTTCTAAATATGCTGTTCGAAAGGGATTTTATGTGGGAGCTGGGATTGCTGTGTTCAGATATCTAATTAAATTTAGAAGTCTTCGCGAATTTTTAGAATTTAATCTTGTGTATAACCGGGCAAATGATCTCTTACCAACCACAGTTGTGACTATTCCTTTGATTACACTTGGCTGGGTCATTTATGACTATTTTTATGCGGATCGAGAATTTCTAATCAATCCTCCCGAAGTTAAGAACCCATAAAAATTCCTGAAAGTGGATAAAACCAATGTAACTGGACTCAGTCGGGAAGAGCTTGCTGCATATTTTGAGTCCCTTGGGGAAAAATCTTTCCGTGCAAACCAGCTGTTTTCATGGATACATCATCATCGGGTAACCTCCTTTGATGAGATGACTAATATTCCTAAAACTTTGCGTCAAAACCTGAAAAATAATGCCATATTGGAGCAGATGATTACAATGTCTGTGAATTCCTCTCGCGAAACCCAATCGAGGAAGTTCCTGTTCGAGTTATCGGATGGTGAGAGAATTGAATCTGTCTATCTTCCTGATGATGATCGCCATACGGTTTGTCTTTCGGTGCAGGTTGGTTGTGGTCTTGATTGTAAGTTCTGTGCTACAGGCAAAATGGGATTTATCCGTCATTTATCTGTCTCAGAGATTATTGGACAACTAATTACTATTCAGCGGGAAGTACCGTTCAGGATTACCAACGTTGTGTTGATGGGTATGGGTGAACCGTTTTTAAATTATGAAAATGTTGTAAAAGCAGCGTATATGATCCATGATGATTATGGTTTTTCCATAAGTGCAAAGAAAATCACAATTTCCACAGCAGGTATCATCCCAAAGATTTATCAATATGCTGATGAGGGTCACAAATTTAATCTGGCATTCAGTCTAAATGCCGCTGATGACACTACTCGTCTGAATTTGATGCCCATTAACAGGAAATATCCGTTGGAACAATGTTTCCGTGCTCTTGAATATTATACTCAGAAATCAAAAAGAAGGATAACTCTTGAATATGTATTGATAGCAGGAGTGAACGATTCCAATGAGGATGTTAGACATCTTGTAAAAATCACGAATCAGTTAAAATGTAAACTTAATGTGATTCCCTATAATCCTATTCACGATGAAGATTTTAAAAGTCCTGTCAATAAGGAACTTAATGAATTTGTGCAGAAAGTTTCAGTTTCGAAGAAAGCAGTAATGGTT
>CAZVFT010000009.1:15426-36487 GCA_964626495.1 uncultured bacterium | reverse complement strand
AACTTCGGGGAGTTTCAGACCTGTTTCAAAACTTTTACCGGACACTAGTGATATTGCATTAATAGTGATGGTACTGAACGATGGTGTTCTGAATTTGGTGAGGAAGAAATATTTTCACCAATTGTAGCAAATATACAGGGCTATGATGATAAAATGATAATTCTTCCTACAATTGAGAGAATTTGCCTTATGGATAATAATGGAGGAATCGTGGAAACTATGTATAGTGTAACCGGAGATGATGAAATTTATCCTCCTTGTATTTCAAGTGATTTGGATAAAGATGGTTACTTGGATATAATTTTTCTTAAAAAATCTCAAGATGATTATTACCTTGGAAAATTGGAAGATGATACTTATCAAGAAATATTTTTGGGAGAATATATACATGAAGGAACAGACGAAGAACTTAGAGAATCAATATTTAGTATTTCTGATTTTGCGATTTCTGATATGAATAATGATGGAGTAAATGAAATTATAGCAAGCTTTTGTGGAGACGAAAAAGGAATTCATATAATTAATAATGAAATGTCAACTCAATTTATTAGTATTCCCAACTTCTATAATAAAAACATCGTTATAGGAGATTTTGACGATGACAATAACATTGATATTGCTTGTATGACAAGAGATGGCAGCAAAAAATATATAGAAATCTATGATAATTCTTATGCTAAAACAGACTCTGTCCCTTTTATAGGTCAATGTGAGTGTAATTCACTTTGGCTATCAAATATTGACCTCCAAGACCCTTCTCTTGAATTAGTTTATAATGTTGGTGATGATTTATATGTAATTGACTTTCCGAGTTCTGGAACGAACATTGGTTGGAAAGGATACAGTTGTAATTATCGTAATTCGGGAGTGTATGAACAGCCTGCTTACTATGCACCAGAAGGAGATACAGTATATTGGGCAAATACAATCTCCCTATCCGACACCTTTGAAATACCTGTAAATAACACTGTAATTATTAAACAGGGAACCATAGTTAAGGCTCATTCTAATGGTAAATTAATTGTTTCTGGTGAATTAATTGCAGAAGGTTCAGACAATCATCCCATTCAATTTATTCCAGATATTTATGTATCGCCTGATGAGTACTGGCAAGGGATAGAGATTGCTTCTTCATCAGCAATTACTTTGCAATATTGCGAAATTTCTTATGCATATAAAGGTTTAACATTCCAGACATCTAGTACGGGTACTGTAACAAACTGTTCAATTCATGACTGTAATGTTGGGTTAGAATTGCTCAGAAACGAAAACCCTCCATGTTTTACGGGTAACACATTATGGCAAAACGACCTCGGCGTGCATATTTTTGTTTCAGAGGCAACACTTGATAGTAATAGTATAAGAGAGAACAACCGTGGCATTCTTGTGGAACAGGGTTTCAGATATGAACTTATCGGGAATAACGTTGATTATAATAATACATGTGGCATTCATCTCGTTCAGAGTTCTGACGGTTTTCTGGATGGGAATATTATAACAGGGAACGGTCTGAGTCCTGAGCCTGACGCCATGGTAATAGGGGGTATTTTTCTTCACGCCAGCTCACCCGTTCTCATAAACAACGTTATTAACTTAAACCTTAACCACGGAATCATCGCTATGAACGGTAGCCAACCCGTGATGAACCTCAATGGAAGTGCACTTAATCACATTGAAGAGAATGGTTTATCAGACCCATGTATCCCACACTGCGAACCGGAAAGTGCTGAAATGATTCTCTTCGACAGATCGTTTCCTTTACTTGCAATAGGTCATAATGACATCTTTGATAACCAGGGGGGATACCTCATATATGGGTACCGTATAAATCCAGTACCAATGTTCATTGACATCACGTACAATTATTGGGCAGATGAGGATCCTGGATTAGGAGAAAGATTCTATCCTGACATTTTTGATTATTTTCCTTACGACACAGAACCTAATACAGGTGGTGGTACTTCTGGTGCTGATTGGACCGATAATCAGTTATTATACCAGCAGGGTTTAACGTATGAAGAAGAAGGTAACTTTGATCCCGCAATTCAAACCTATAAGACTTTAATTGCTACCTTTCCAGACAGTATGGAAGCTTTAGGATCTGTTCCCCGCCTATTTGTCTGCACTCAACAGATTGGTGGAAACTTCCAGGTACTTCAGGAATATTATGATAGTTTAACAGTAGAATATGCAGAGACCCCCTTATCTAAAGTTGCTGACCAATATTCTATTCTTACTCATCTCCCGGTGGAGGAATATTCTACCGCTATCGAAAAGTATGAGGAAATATTGTCAAATCCACAGAGCCTTGATGATTCAGTATATGCTGTAATCAATATTGGTCAGGTATATCTGGCAGCTGATAGTAATGGACAGGGCGGACTGGGTAGAAGTCAGACTTTGGGTACTAAATCTGAGTATCGTCCTATCAACCGGGCTGACTATGATGATAAAGTTAACTCAGCTTTGGCTATTCTTATGGGACAGGGCAAATCTACGAAGGTTAGTCAGATTCCTGAGAGCTACGCGCTTCATCAGAACTATCCCAATCCTTTTAACCCCATAACCACCATACGCTACGATTTACCGGAAGATTCTCATGTTTTTATCAAAATATACGATATTCTTGGTCGTGAGGTGCGAACTCTAATCAATTCTGAGCAAACTGCAGGTTACAAATCTGTACAGTGGGATGGGAAGGATGTTTTCGGAAACACTTCTGGGAGCGGTTTGTATATTTACAGAATATCTGCAAGTGATTTTAATTCTTCTAAAAAGATGTTAATACTTCGTTAATCCAATATTTTGATAATAAGTAACACAATTTTGTTAAAAGTGCCAGGCACATAAATAGGAGATCTCATTATAAACAGCTATAAAATAGTGATAACAGTATAGGTAGCATAGACCTTGCATTTAAAGTGTATTTTTCTTGAAAACAAACCGTCAGTTTATCCTACTGAAAGAACTCAGTTTTGGTTACAATTTAGTTTATTTTTTCTCATCTTAACTTTTTTACACGCCCAGAGTCCCCTCTCTGAAAGATATCATACTTACGAGGAGATTCAAGAACAGCTGGAAATCTGGGATGAAGATTTCAGCGACAGCGTAGATATCTATCCAGGGAGTGGAATCATATATCATCTTGAGGAGATTGGTCTTTCCACAGAAGACAGTTTGCCCTTCTGGGGAGTTAGATTATCCTACGATGCAGATATCGAGGAAGATGAACCCAGGGTTCTGTTTTTAGGACAATGTCATGCAGAGGAAATATATGGAGTCGAAATCACTATGGAATTAATCGATTGGTTCCTCCATCCATTGGAACATCAAACTTTCAATCAGAACATGAGGGCAATTCTTCAATCCTCTGAAGTCTGGGTGATTCCAACCTACAATCCCGAAGGACTAAAGGTTGTACACGGATATGAATCTAATGGGGACTGGCTCCAGGATGTGACTTTCAGGAAAAACAAACGAGATGTAAATCAAAATGGTTTGTTCGATTTTGTGGTAGGTGTAGGAAATGATTCCGATGGTGTTGACCTCAATCGCAATTACGATTTCAACTGGATTTTTGGTGACGATAAATGGGTAGAAGATATTGGAAGCGGAAGCTATCAGGCACACTATGATTACTACAGAGGTGAAGCTCCATTTTCTGAGTCTGAAACAGAGGCAATCCGGGAATTTACCATAGAGAAAAACTTTTTGCTTTCGATTGCCTACCACAGTTCACGATCCGGAAATGTGAGTGAGGAGGTGATTTATTCCTGGTTATGGGAAGAAGAGAAAAGTTCCCCAGGTTACTCTGTCATATCGTCTATTGCCACCGATATAGCAAGTCTAATCCCCAAAGAGGTGGGCGCTGGCTATTACCTGCCTGTCGCAGGTGTGTCTCACAAAGGGAATGCCCACGATTGGTTTTACACTCAAACAGGTTGTATTCAATTTCTGATTGAGGTCGGCACAGAAAATATGCAACCGGATAGCGCATTGATAGAAGATACTATTGAAAGAAATCTGCGAGGTGCTTTCCATCTAATGAATCGGGCAATTGGATACGGAATTGGCGAACTCGGGGCAGATGCTTATCAGGTAACAGGGGTCATTTCAAATTCTGAAACTGGCGAACCTATAAATGCGATTGTTAAAATATTTGAATTAGATGGACCCATGCTTGAACCCCGTTATACAGACGATTATGGACGATACCGAATATTGTTGATTTCTGGTACATTCACTTTAAATGTTTCCTGCAGAGGTTATGAAAATCAAAATGTTGTATTTTCTCCAAGTATCAGTACTATCACCGAACAGAATATCCAGTTAGTCCCCCTTCTGACTCATGAACTTAACATCAATTTTACTACACCGTCTTCATATAACAGTCCAGTCATTGTAGTAATAAATGACCAATTCGGACCAGACACAAACTTAGTCACAACGGGAAATTATCAAACCGAATTACCAGAAAATCAATACAATATTACAATTTGGGGAGACAGTTTATTTCCACAATTCTTTGACATTGATCTTGATACCACGATATCATTAGACGTTGAATTAAATTGGTCCGAAGAAGTATTTGCTGAACATTTTACCAATCTGGATAACTGGTTTGTGGAAAGTGGTGACTGGACCATTGAAAATGGTTCACTGATTTCACAATCCGATTTAACCTATCCAAAAACTCCCATTTCAATTATTTCGAATACGATTGATATTTCAGAATACGGAAATCTTGCGATAGCCGTCCGTCTTCAATACGAGGTTGAATGGGAAAATGACAGTACTTTTATTGCATTAATCGGGGAAAACGACACGACGGTCATTTATTGGGATGATCAGAACTGGGTACCACATACTGAATATTTTCCGATACCATTCATATCCGATTCAATAAAAATACAAATTGGAATTTTACCTGATAGCACAGTAGAATATCGAGGTTTACAAGTGGACTATCTGTCAATTATTCACGAAACAGATGAAAACCAAATTGGAGAAGGAGGTTCGATTATTCCATTTAAATATTCTTTGAGTCTGCCACATCCGAATCCTTTTAATCCAGCCACAAAGCTGATTTACGGAATACCAGAAACCGCTGAGGTATCCATTCGTATCTATGACGTACTGGGACGGCAGGTGGATCAAATGTGGCTTTGCTACCAGGAACCGGGCTACCACAGCGTAATCTGGAATGCTAAAGAGTTTTCCAGCGGGATTTATTTTATTAAATTTAACGCAGGAATTTTCAGTCAAACTAAAAAAGTTATATTACTAAAGTAAAATATTCTAAATTGTCCTAAGGATTAGGACATTGAGAACCAGGAAAGTTGCAAAAGAACATACATTATTGTTTAGTGATAGTGGATTAAAAATTGAAATCGTTCATTTATAGTATTTTTATCTGTCTTTCTCTTTTATCTGCCACAGAACTCCAACGGGTACCACTGTCTCAAAAGTATCTTTTTCCGCAAGGTCGTGACGTGGAATATACCCGTGGATTGTACCTGATCATCCTTTCGGATAGTACTCTTTTGAACTACCTGACAAACCCGAATTCAATCCCGTTTTATGGCGAAAACTTTATTGATTTTAAACGAACACAGGGATATGATGTAGATGTCATCTCGCTGGATGAAGAAGGTCTCGCAACTGCCGATACTATTAAAGATTTCTTACGCACTTATTATGAATCTAGCCCCTTACTTGAATACGTCTTACTCATTGGAGATGTAAACGGAAATTATCCTATACCCACATTTTTTATTCCCTCGATAAACGAAGATGAAGATGATGTAACAGATTATCCCTATACATATTTTTATGATAATCCTGATTCTGTAACATACGATGTATTAAAACCTAAATTCTTTATCGGTCGGTGGTCAGTAAGAAATCCTGGAGATTTAATAAAATTGAAAACCAGAACTATCCAATATACTAAGATGGAGAATTTATCTTTACCTTATGACCCTCAATACCTAAACAATGCCCTGTTAGTGGCAGGTAACTACAGTGCAACTAATGGAATACCAGACCCCCCATCCAGCTGGCCTGTTACACCTGTCTGGACATCTCTCTGGTTAATGGAAGAAATGTACGATTTCGGCTATTCGGTTGTTGATACCGCCTTTTTCCACCTTGGATATCAAGTAGAAAATAATCCCCTGATTATCAACTCATGGTCTGCAGGAGTAGGTGTCATCAACTATCGTGGATGGGGAAATTCACACGGATGGATCAAACCAAAATTCAAGATTGAGGATATAAACAGTCTGAATCACGGTTGGAAATTACCCATCGTTTTTAGCTTTGTATGCAATACCGCTGATTTTGGTGCTGATATTTATCCTCAAGTAGGACCTGCAAAGTGTTTTGGTGAGGAATTGATCACTAAAGGAGATCCTACCAATCCGAAAGGAGCTGCCGCAATGATAGGTCCCTCTGACCTGGATACGGATACAAGATACAATAATGTCATTTGTGGAGCGATGTGGGATGAACTGCTCGAAGAACAATTATCTGAACTGGGACCTGCTCTCCATGCAGGTAAAAATGCATTAATTACAGAGTTTCCAGATTTAACAGAGCCTAGTGGTGTTGTTGAGTTTTATCACCACATCTATGGAACATTAGGGGATCCAAGTATTTCTGTTTGGATGCATGAACCAGATGATTTATTTGCAGATATTGAAAATTCTCCAAACCTGTATCAATCCTTTATTCATACCAGTATAACTGATCAATATGGTAATCCTCAGGAAGATGTTGTGGGTGCCCTACTATTAGACGGGGAACTAATCGGAAAAGGACTATCAACACCAAATGGTGAACTTGATATTGATTTCCCTGATATTTCGAGCGGATCACTTTTAGACCTTTATCTGAATAAAGCTCAATATTTCCAGAAACACATCAGCTTAACATTTATTGAAGACGATGGTACACCATACAATCCAACAATTTACACTCGTTTTGATATCACTCCCATTCTGAGTACAGGTAATTCGTATGTCCAAGCTAATGAATTCATCGAGTTATCCATAAATGTGATAAATCCTTCTCCTTACAATTATGAAAATGTTACGGTTTCCTTGACTGAATTGAGTGACGGAATTTCCAATAGTAATAATTCAACAAATATCATCCAGATTGATGCTTTTTCTGAAATCACTACAGATACTTTACTAAGTGGTACTGTAGGGGATTTTGCAAGAGGGAGCAGATTGACATTTCATGTTGATTATGAAATGTCTGGGGAAATCATAGCTGAAAATGTATTCAAAATCCTCATTGGTCCTATTGACACTTCAGATCCCATTCCTCCCTGTGATTATGGGTACTGGACGTATGATAACAGTGACACTTTGTATGACGAAGCGCCCGTCTATGATTGGATTGAACTAAACCCGGCTGACGGGGGGCAGGGTACAAATCTGAATTTACTCGATGACACTCAAACTGAAGTGCCCATCGGATTTACTTTTACATATTTTGGAGAAGAATATGACTCTGTGATCATTTGCTCAAATGGATGGATATCATTTGAGTCATCTCCAGTTCCCTATTTTTGGAATTTCTCCATCCCTATGTCTATGGGACCTCCAGCAATGGCTGCACCTTTTATGGATGATTTAGACGATGATAATGGCAATGAACCCTTTGATGTTTTCACCTGGTCAGATGTTAATAACGGTCGGTTCATCGTTCAGTGGGACAGTGTGTCCAATGGTGAAGATGATGAATTCTGTCCGGATTGCGTTAAGGAAACATTTCAATTGATATTATATAACCCTACTATATATCCCACATCTTCAGGAGATGGCGAAATCCTATTCCAGTATCAGGAAATCTACGATATTGATGAAAATGGAAATTATTCCACAATCGGAATCGAATCACCTGATCAAAATGATGGGGTGCAATATTTATTTCACGAACAACCATCCTCAGGTGCATATTGGCCAATTGCGTCTAATGAATTAATTGAACAGTTAGCTGTTAAATTTACAACAGATGCTCCAGCAGGTGCGCTGAATGTTGATTCAGAAACATTCATTAAAAATTATTTTTTGTTCGAAAATTACCCCAACCCATTTAACTCAAACACTACTCTATATTTTGCAATCCCTATCCAGGGGAAAGTAACCATCAACATTTACAACATTTTGGGACAGTGTATTGGAACTATCCACAATGGTTTTACTGAACCGGGAATCCACCAGGTGATCTGGAACAGTCGAGATATGAGAGGAAATCCAGTTGCAAGCGGTATTTATCTCTACGAACTGGATGTTGAATCTCAATTCCATCAGGTCAAGAAAATGACCTTAATCAAATAAACAAAATTACTCTCCCATTGCCTAGAAGAAGCTGAAGATTAACACGTTAAATGAAAACAGGCACCTACCTTTTTCTTACCATACAACTCGTTGAATAGTTTACAAGCCTTTTTAGAGGGCAAAGCCTTAAACTCGATCCCTTTTTGAGAAAGTAGTTCTTTTAGATCTTTTCTGGGAATCATAAGTCCACTGGCTCCCGTTCCCGCTATGATAATATCCGGACGGGTATCAATGAGATCTTCAATATCATTTTCAGACAGTCTGTGTCCGGTTTCCCGCCACCATGAGTCCTTGATTCTCCCGTCGGGGAAAATAATCACATCTGAACGATAAGTTTTTTGATCAATGACGATTTTTCCAAAAGAGTAACTTTCGATAACCATCTGCTCCCCTTTCCCTATTGGGATAACAAATTGACTTATAAAAGATAAATAATGGTTAAATTATTATTTCATCAGTGAAGTTTATAGACACTCCCTCCAATAAATTCACGAAGGAGCGAATCTTCCGGGATGATTGATTCATCATCATATTGCTCAATTTGATCAAACATTTTATAAATCCTTTTCGCCCTGATAAATGCATCCACCCTTTTGGGGTTGTCCTTCCATTCCGAAATGAACGATGGAAAATATGAGTTGGTATATTTTTTCAGGAACGGGAATTCATAAGGAAGCGCTCCATTAAGAACATAATTTGCGTCTTTGATAAAAGGAATAATATGTTTGAGTTCACTCCGCCTCACGTAATGCCAGTGCCCAATAGTCTGCCTGGGATCGTATCCCCGGCTGGCGTGATCCCTGATAATCCTTCTCAAAAGCCTGATATCAGTCCAGCGGATAAAGTTACCATCATTATCTCGAAGTTGTGAGATTGTTTCTATGTACACTTTAAATTTTAGCTGGTTATCTATTCCTCGAGTTAATGGTTCATACAGACCATGTAAAGTATCAATGAGGATAACCTGTTCTGGAGCAACTGATACCTCGTTTACATTATCGTGTCTTTTTCCGTGTTGAAAATCGTAATATGGCATTTTCACTATATTCCCATCAATAAGAGCTTTAAGATGATTATTGATAAGAATGATATCCAAGGCTTCGGGGGTTTCAAAGTCATAGTCACCATGTTCATCCTTGGGATGAAGTTCCAGATCGAAAAAGTAATGATCAAGATTCAAGGGAACCGTTTCAACTCCCATTTCATTCAGCCACCGAGCTAATTTTGCTGTGGTGGTTGTCTTTCCTGAGGAAGAAGGACCTGCCACAATAATCAACCGAATATCATCCCGCTCCGATGCAATCATCCTCGCAGCTTGCTGGACACTATCATCAAAAGCCTTGTTTGTCGAAACTATTAGTTCTGGTAATATTCCTTTTCTAACAATTCGATTCAATTTTTCTATCGTTTCACAACTGTGATCGATATTCCATAGAAGTGTTTTATACATTAAGCGATAGGGTAATCTACCATCCATACTGCTACCTTTGCCCCCACTTTCCCGTTCCCGTCTTCGATATTCTCTATAAAGAATGAAGGCTTTGGCAGTCCTGGCATGACCGTGTTCAATTAATACTTTCTCAATAATATTCTGAACCTCCTCAACAGAAGGCTTATCAGTAGGGTGAAAACATTCATTTAACATACTAATAACGTTTTCTGTTATGTTTTCACTAACATCTCTATCATGTCCTCCCACAGATGCTGCTGCTCTATAAATGGCATTAGTGATCTTCTCTCGATCAAATGGAACAATTCGACCATCCCTTTTTACGATCCGGGTTATTTTTACTTCTGTTGTCATACTATAATACCTCTACTTTTTCTCCCTGTAATTTAAAAAATATATTTCTCTCCCCTTACTGGAAACTACCCATCAATATTTCCAGAGATCATAAAGGGTAACCGTGTTACAGGGTGTTTAACAAGATTTGCCTTTGGGTTACAGTAACTATAAAATAAAACGAAAAAATGGTTGGTTAATAGTGTATTTTATTGTTTGTATACAGTTGAAACCTTGTAATATAAATATACGTTTATATAGTAATATATTTTGAGATTGAACCCAAACATTTTTTTGTCTTATAGTGCTTCTATCTAACTATTTTGCTGATTATTCCAATCAGCTTACACATCGTAAATTAAAAGGTAAGAACTTTATCGCTACCACTGGTCCATTCTGCGATTACATCAAGTTCGCTTTACACCACGCCATCAATCATCATTTCCTGAGATACCCCCCGGGCATCGCAACAACTTCCTCAGGTATGCACATCGTATTTGCGTTTGACCATACTTTTTATCATGCGTCCGATATTGTAATAACCCATCGGAGTTTTCTGGTCTTTCACCGCACAAAAAATTCCATCATCCATCATAAAGATTTTCACCGGCTCTTTTTTCTTGACAAGCGCAAGGGCAAGGCGCAGGGCATTGTATGATTTTTCCGTGCCGTAAGGAGCGTGATTCAAAATGAATGTTGTCATATTCTCCCCTCGATTTTCATCAGGGAGCAAAGCTCAAAAATGCGCTGAATATGAGGATACCAACAACAAATTTCAGACATGTCTCACAAAGCGCTTTACGCCGGGCACGTAAGTCAAAAAACTCTTTTTCGCTTTCTGATTGTGGTAACTCAGTGGGTGCAAATTGCGCGAAAAGTTTATGCAATCGTGGATTTATCTTTAAGAATATCACAAACATGATCCACATCATAGCAAAAAAGAATGCTAGTTTTAGAACCACCGCTATCAACGCAACCGCGTTTAACTGTTTGAATGTGCCAGCAAAAGCATAGTGGTTTAAAGGCATTGCAATTCCTATTATAAACAGTGTGACAAGAAACACTATACAATACGGAGCATTCCCCTGCAAAGTATCTTCCACAACTTTGTCCAGTTCATAATGAAGTTTTGGACCATATTGTGCACGTTTTAATACCAGTTGTCGGTTGTAAAACGGCGCCGCCGCACAACCAACCAGCGCAATGTTGTGTAAAGCAAGCAGAATACTGTGAATAATTTGTTCAGCCATTTTCTCTCCTATTTTGTTACATTCTCTCAAGCAATTTCTTGCTTTCTTTCATCTGTTCGATTAGTATATCTCGCATCATAAAACACGCTTTTAAAACCTTTGGATTTGAAAGACGATAGTAGACATTTTTACCATCCCGTCGGGCTTTCAGAAGGCCTTTGGATTTTAAAATAGCAAGATGCTGGGAGATGTTTGCTTTTGACCCCTCAGTTTTTTCGAGGATTTCTTTAACGGTCATCTCGTCATTCTGAATAATGTCAATAATTTCCAGACGTAATGGTGATCCCATTGCCTTGCAAATTTCTGCGTGCAATTCGTAAAATATTTTATCCTCTATTTTCATTTTTTCTCATTTCCAAAACAATAGTTCTATAGTTTTATAGTTCTACATCTATGGAACTAATTTATAAAATAATTTTTAATTCCAAACGAATTTTTTATGTTTTTAAAAATTTTCGGGCTTAATATGAAAAATAAGTTATTTAATTAATGAGTCCACTCTTAAAAGGGGTTAAAACCCCTCGTTTGTTGGCTTGCCGGCTAATCCCCGAGCTACCTGCCCACCCCACGCCGTGGGTGGCCAGCCTGCTCCCGAAGAGCTGGCAGGCAGGCGGGAAGTACGGGGTAAGTGTTTTACGGTATCTCCAAAAATATAAGCAATTACCCCATCCTTTACGTTGGGGTGTGAGATTTGGTAAAAAGAGGGCTTCCCGCCTGACATCTTTCGGGCAGGTAGCCCAAAATTTTCTTTTTGGAGTAAACTCATTAATTATATAAAAGATACTTTTTGCGAGTTGCTAAAAACTTCTCAAGATCTTTCTCCCAACGTTTTTCCATCAGATTGGGATTAGTACCTCGCTGTAATTCTTCACGAACCCACGTTGCGCCAGTAACTCGATCAAAACTTATATGGCGATCTTTATTCCCAAATAAATCGATATCTGGATATAGTTCATTATGAACATCAAGGATAATTAGTCCTGTAATATAAGGTCGATAAGTATCGCGATTTGTTATATGGAGCTGAACCCCACCACATGTCAGTCTTTTATACCGACCATAGAATGGTTTGAAAAAGGTAGGTCTCATCTTCACCCCCAGACAAATTCTATCTTGCAGCAATTCTGCAAATTCATGGGGATTGTGAATCCATGGACCTCCACTATATTCAAATGGTAATGTTGTGCCCACGCCCTCAGACAAGATTCCGAGTTCACCGTAAACGCCAGTAGTGATCATTGGCAGTATCATTTCAGGATGAGGTACATGTGGAGAGGTTGGAACCCAACATAAACCCGTTTCATCGAACCACATATCGCGTTCCCACCCTTCCATCTTAATTACCTCTAAGTTACAACCGATACCAAATTCATTGTTAAACAGTAATGCCAGTTCACCCACTGTCATCCCGTGACGATAGGGAATCGGATACATTCCTACAAAAGAGGATAATTCAGAATCGAGAACATTCCCTTCTACATAAACGCCAGTAATTGGATTGGGACGATCAAGAATAATCACCTTTTTATCAGCTATGGATGCTGCTTTCATTAAATTGGCCATAGAATAAATATAGGTATAAGATCGAATACCGATATCCTGTATATCAAAAAGTATAATATCAATGTTGTCAAGTAGAGGAATAATTTGTTCAGGTATTAGACCATAGGTTGATTGGGAACGAATACCCGAGACAAAATCATGCTCTTTATCTACTTGATCTCCTGCTTTTTCAGCACCATATAGACCATGTTCAGGTGAATAAAGCACACACAAGTTCACCTTTTTATTTAACAACCCTATGTTTGAAATCAGATTATGATCAACACCTGTTTGATTTGTCATTAAACCATACTGCAGAGAGGGGTTAGTATGAGAATTATCTAAAAATACTTCCAGTCCTGTTTTAACGATTGGTTTTTGCTCAGTTTCACAAATGGAATCCAAAATATGAGGAACCGGACCAATCTCTCGTATGACTGTGCATGAAGTAGTTAGAGAAATCAGGAGAACAATTAGGAAAGGGTAGTGCTTTTTTTCTTTAAATAATGCGTAACTCATCGCTTGATTCTTATGAAGTCACTAAATAACAAGCGTAATATTATTTAAAATTATGAATAATATCAAAGAATTACATGAGAACGTAATCTAGTGCAAAAAGATTTATATCACTCTATAAATTGCTTATGTGAAGAAAAAAAAGGTGTTATATTTTCATATTGCTATTTATAGATTTAAAAAAAAATAGGTTAAAATAAGAAAAATGAAGCAACCGATTTATTTCATCATCACGATTATAATTTACACCTCAATTTGTCTTGGACAATCTCCCGCTGTTGAAACGATAGGGATACCCCGTGAATTAACAAGTTCGAATTATTTTTTCATTGCTCCAAAATGGTCACCAGATAATACAACTATCGCAGTTTCCACCCACAAATATACTGGGATTTACCTCCTATCTTTTCCCGAAGGTGATATTTTTATCCTTACAGATGATCCTTCTGCCGGATTTGGTATTCAATGGTCACACAGCGGAGATAAAATCGCATCCCGCATTGCTCGCTTTGAAAACAACCGCCGTTATAATGCTATTGCTGTTTTTGATGTTTCTACTGAATCCCAAAGTGTAATCACAGATTTCAACACGATTCTTCCCGGTACACCAAAATGGCTGAAAGATGACGATTTTATTTATTTAGATGGGACAGACAAATTCAAACTTTTTAGTGTCGCAGGAAGCAATTCCGAAGATGAACAGATTTCTCCACCAGACCAGAGGATCGTATTTATCAAAAATGATAAGATCAAAATCCGGGATGTTTCTTCAGAAACTGAATATCCTGTCACTGCTCCAATGGGAAGAATTCTCAACCTTACAGTTTCGCCAGATGGGAAAAAGATGGCTTATGAAGTGATGGGCGGTCATCTTTGGGTTTCCGATATAAATGGTGAAAATTTAATTGATCTTGGACTGGGATATACCCCTGCGTGGGGTGCAAACAGCGACAAAATTACATATATGATAACAACGGATGATGGTCATCGGTACATTTCCTCTGACATATTCGTAATAAATATTGATGGTACAGGAAAGGTAAACATCACCAACAGTTCAGATATAATTGAGATGCATCCCAGTTGGTCATCAGATGGTAATTGGATCGCTTACGACACAACAGATGGAAAGATTTATGTTCAAGAGGTACGTTAATTCAAGAATAGTATGAAGAAGGGACAGCTATATATTGTTTTTCCTGTTTTTTCAACATTCTTCCTAACAATTTGTTATGCACAAGTAACAGGTTTGGATGGATGGAATATTTGTTTAGATCCCGGACACAGTCAAACCGAGAATATGGGAATATATGGTTATTCTGAGGCGGAAAAGAATTTGAGGGTAGGATTACACCTTATGGACATACTTCTTACTGAAACCGATATTGATACCGTTTATATCACTCGTACGAATGATGAAGATATCGTAAGTCTGAGTCAGCGAACTGACTATGCAAATTCAGTAGGTGCTGCATGGTTTCATTCCATCCACAGCGATGCTGGCTCACCGGAGTACAACAGCACATTACTTTTATGGGGGGAACTATACGATGGTACCCCTGACCCGCCTGTTGGCGGCGAGGATATGAGCGATATTATGGTAGATATTTTGACTCGGGGAATGAGAATAAATACACGTGGTTCGTGGGGGGATTGCAGTTTTTATTGGTGGAGTGACTGGTGTGAACAATCTGGCGGTCCCTACCTCTGGGTTAATAGAATGACCAACATGCCATCTGAATTGAGTGAAGCGGGGTTTCACACCAACCCTATGCAAAACCAGCTAAATATGAACGCAGAATGGAAAAGGCTGGAAGCCAAAACCTTTTACTGGTCTATCTTGCAATATCACAGTATCAGCCGTCCTTTTGTGGGAACCTGCGTTGGCATCATCTCTGATCTGGAATCTGCTATTCCAATAAATGGTGCTGTAGTTACGATGAATGGGCAAACCTACACAACAGATACATTCGAATCATTATTTCACAATTATACTAACGATCCTGATCTCCTCCATAATGGATTCTACTTTTTTGAAGATCTTCCAGATGATTCGCTTCAGATGACGGTGGAGGCTGACAATTATGGCAGTGATACATTTCAGGTGGCTATCGTGGATACCTTCTTTACATTTAGAGATGTACAATTGATTTCTACAATACCCCCTTATGTTGTTTCAACCATACCTGCAGAAGGAGATACCAATTTCCCCGCCTGGGATCCCATTATTATCGATTTTAGTCGTAACATGAATCAAGCATCTGTAGAAACTACTTTCGTCATCATTCCACAAATTGGCGGATCGTTCTTTTGGTCAGACGATGATACAAGGATGACATTCGTGTCAGATAGTATGCAATTTGAAACCGAATATACCTTAACCATCTCTGGTAGTGCTCAGGGTCAGTATGGACATTTACTTGACGGGAATGGTGATGGAATAGGCGGTGATGATTTCACACTGAATTTCAAGACTGGACCTCCCGATATGACACCTCCGGAGTTAATATATGTCTACCCACCTATGGTTGCTACGAATATAGAATTGAACCCCATAATTAACTTAACCTATGATGAAGAGTTAGATCCAACCTCCATTTCAGATAGTATTGTGATTTTAGAAAGGTTTTACGATCATTCGTCAGTTTCCGGTGCACTTGAACATTATGTTGTCAATGAACAAAGCGTGCTATGTTTCTTCCCATTAGAGATATTGTATCCAGATGAAATCTATGTCACCAGGATCTACCCAGGTTTACAAGACCTTTTTGGGAATGAGACAACCAGTTTGGAATCGTATAGTTTTGAAACTACAAATAATACTCTTGATATTACCGAGATTGATGATTTTGAATCCGGTGTAACCACTAACTGGTGGGCTCCTCAACAGAGCGGGAGTACTACGGGTATTATCACTGACAGTACAGATAGAAGCGTTAACACTAGTATTGTCAATATTTTAACTGGTAGTACACAATCTTTACAAGTGGACTACGGATGGGACATAAATGCAGGATATTGGCTCATTCGGGTTTACTTAAGTGGTGGTGCACCAAAAGATGTATGGTTCGATAGCAGTTATATTTTACAAACTTATATTTTCGGTGATGGAAGCGGGAACAAATTCAGGTTTTGTGTAGACGATAATGTTCCGATCTCCTCAGCAGAAAATCACGAAGTTAGTCTATGGTACACTATTGATTGGATTGGTTGGAAACTAATATCTTGGGATATGATCAATGACAGTACTGGCACCTGGATTGGAGATGGAAATCTGGATGGAACACTTCGATTTGACAGTATTCAGCTGACCTACAATCCAGGGAGTTCTCTGTTTGGAACATTTTATTTTGACGACCTGCAAATAGCTGAAATTTTACCTGTCAGTATTGTTGAAGAATCAACATTCTTACCTGATGAATTTGCACTATATTCAAACTATCCCAATCCATTCAATCCTAATACTACTATTAGATACGATCTATCCAGACAGTGCAAGGTTCGTCTGATTGTGTGTGATCTTCTTGGTAAAAAGGTTCGAACGCTTGTTAATGAAACACAAACATCAGGATGCAAATTAGTGACATGGAATGGTAGAGATGACACTGGGAATCCAATAGCATCTGGAGTGTATCTATATCAAATTACTACTGATGATTTTATTCAGACAAAAAGGATGATTTTATTAAAATGAAAAAACTAATAAACATAATTTTGATTCTACTCTTATTAACTCTACCCTTGATTCTTTTTGCTCAAAGCGATAATGAGGAGTTCCGCGCCACGTGGGTTATTACCTGGGAACATATCGATGCTGGTGATACTCCTGAGGAAAATATGGCAAGGGTACAGAGTATCCTGGATGATCATAGTTCCGCAAATATGAACGCTGTGTTATTTCAAGCTCGCCAAAGTGGTACCGCTTACTACAATTCTTCATACGAGCCCTGGGGCTATTATGCAGGATATCAATACCCGGGATACGACCCATTGGCTTATGCCATTGAACTAGCTCATGCCCGTGGACTGGAACTCCATGCCTGGTTTAATGTATTTTCATGCTCCAGCATACAACCAGGTGCTCCTGCTGCAGCACACCCAGAATGGGTGTGTCGTGATCGGGATGGAATTCCTATGAACTCCTATCGAGCATTATCTCCTGGTTTGGAAGATGTGAGAGAATATACACTTAATGTTGCGATGGAGATTGTGAATAACTATGATATAGACGGATTACATTTAGACTATATCCGATGGAATGAGTATTCAAATAGTATGAGGGGAGTTGTTCCTCATGAAAAAGAACTTCAAAGATTGGATGGAATCATCAGTGATGAAGAGCTGCAGGCACTCACAGACAACCGCACAGGCAGGTACTTATACGATATCGAACATCCGTACAGTGATGGCATCCCCGATAGTACTGGTGGGGGACAATTCCCGTCCTGGGAAGATTGGTGGCGGTGGAGTGTCACTGAATTTGTGAAGACTCTACACGACTCCATTCAGGCAGTGAAACCCTGGGTACGCCTTTCCGTTGCTGCATTAGGTAAATATAATTGGTCAGGGTGGCAGGGATACGGTACCGTTTACCAGGATGCTGCTCTCTGGTTCAACGAGGGTTATATTGAGCAATTGACTCCAATGCATTATTACTGGACAACAGGTAACGGATTTTATGGAATGCTTGTTGGCTCCTGTCCTCAGTGTTGGTCTCAGTGGATTCAGGATGGTATTTCTGACGGTCGTCTATATTCCGTTGGTCCCGGATCTTATATGTTGCACGATTACAATGTGTGGGATAACCATGTGGAAATCGTGGAAACCTGTCGAACTGTCCCTTGGGTTGATGGGTTCCAGTTTTTCAGTTATGGAACCTGGGAGTATCATCAGTATTGGGAAGAAGCAAAAGAGTTATTCTTTAATACGATAACTAAAATTAGGGCAACAGGTTTGATCAACAATACGACTCCTGACCCCGTAACATTGGATATGACCCTAATAGATTCATTAACGTATCAACTCACTGTTACGCCTTCTGATACTGGAGGAATCGATTTCTGGTATGCAATATACAGATCTGAAGATACAAGTATTGACACAATTGAAGATGAAATAATTGATATCCACTTTGGAAATGCAGTTTATTCATACACCGATAGTATCCCAGGAACTCAAAATTTTAACGGACAATATCATTACGCTGCTACTGCATTTGATCGGTATTGGAACGAATCTCCCGTATCAAATATCGTTATAACTGATTCTATTCCATCCTTTCCTCCAGTTGTCGTTTCTTCATTCCCCTCTGAAGGAGATACAGTTCAGGTAAATATATCTATTAACATAACCTTTTCAAAAACAATGGATATATCGAGCGTTAATGACGCTATTAGCATATCCCCCTCTGTAAACTTTGATCAGACCTTATGGACATCTGACCATAAAACCCTTACCATAAGTCTTGTTCAAAATCTTGAATTTGACACGGATTACACCTTTATGATTGATTCCTCAGCCATGGATATCAATGGTGTTCCGATTGACGGTAATGCAGATGGTATTGTTGGAGATGCATTTATACTCAACTTTACCACGGAAGAAGAGGACACTCACGGTCCAATTATTGTCCAAAGCCATCCGGACCTGACGGTCTATTCCTATAATATTGATGTTGAGGACGTAATCTCAATTGTGTTCAATGAAGTTGTTGATGATAACACCTTAAACGATACAACAATCATTCTAAAACTTGGTGAGAACATTGTTGACGTTGAACGTCTACATAATGTTATCCAAGGCAAATCAGTGGTTAGTATCCGACCTATTAGTCCATTCAATTCTGATACGGAATACAGTTTAACACTGGATGAAAATATTACAGACTTGCTGGGTAATCCAATGGATAATACAATAACTGCATTTTTCAGGACTTCTTCGGAACAATACAGTGAAATCACCATAATTGACGAATTTACAACGGTTAATAATTGGTGGCAGCCCAATCAAAGCGGGTCAACAACTGGTATTCTCGCAGGTACAACATTTGGAACCAGTACCGAAATCTATTTACCCGTTACATCACCGCATAAGTCCGCCAAGTTGTCCTATGTTTGGGATACATCAGTATCCGAACATTTGTTGCGTGAATATCTTGCTGGGGGTCCACCCAGGGAGGTCTGGTTCGATACGACATACTCATTGCAATGTTACCTTTTTGGTGATGGCAGTAACAATAAATTCCGCTTTTGTGTGGATGATCATGTTCCCGATGCTGCTGCCTCTTACCACGAAGTTAGTCTATGGATTACGATTGACTGGATTGGCTGGCGTCTTATTGAATGGGACCTTGGTTCCGACCCAGTTGGAACCTGGATTGGAAACGGAATTCTGGAGGGTACTCTCAGGATCGATAGTTTTCAATTAACTTACGAACCTGGTGGAGCTACAGAAGGGGTGGTTTATTTTGATAATCTCCGCCTTGGTAAAAAAATCCCAATGAGTATTCAGGAGGAGTTAGAACCTTTTCCCACTAATTACGTTTTATACCAAAACTATCCCAACCCTTTTAATCCCACCACCACAATTGTTTTTTCAATCGTAAAAAATACACAAGTAAATCTTGAGATTTATGATCTATTAGGACGACATGTCAGGACATTAGTAAATAAGAAGTTGCCTGTGGGATATCACTCCATTGTGTGGAATGGTAGAAATGAAAAAGGAATTTCTGTCTCCTCAGGACTGTATATCTATCTTTTAAGGACAAACGAATTTGTAGATAAAAAACAAATGGTTTTATTAAAATGATGATACAAATAAATCGAATTCAGGGGCTACACCCCAATTGGAACAATGCTCTAAAAGGGAACTCCTGCGGAGGAATGACTTTGTATCTATAAACAAATAAATTGGTATAACACCCCCTTTTTTGGGGATGATCATAAAAAAAACCTCCTCAATTTGAGGAGGTTTTTTTTATAGATTCCATCCTTTTTACTTCAACAGTGTAATGCGCTTTGAGAGGGAAACTTCCGTTGACGATAGTCTGTAAATATAGGTTCCAGATGCTAATCTTGAACCGTTATTGTCCGTTCCATCCCACTCAATCGTATGTTTACCATGGAAGTGCCATCCGTCTGCAAGCGTCCTTACCAATTGACCCTTCAAGTCAAAAATCTGCAATTTGGCGTCTCCTGTCCGTCCAATCTCATACTCAATCGTTGTAACAGGGTTAAAGGGATTTGGATAAGCCGCGTGTAAGGCATAACCTAAAGCAACAATAGGTGCATCGCCTTCAGAATCATCATCGATAGAGAGGGATGTTGGATTATTGTTATGCCAAATCTGTATGACATTAGTCGAGAAATCAGCAACATACAGAGTTTTTCCATCAGCACTGCTTCCCATAGCACGAGGACTACAAGTCACTCCCAGAGCAGCCAAAGCGGAGGCATTAGTATCAGGGGTTACTGTCATTCCGATTCCAAGGCTGTCGACCACTTCACCTGTCGATGGATTAAACCCAATCCAGGTACCAGCTCTTGGATGGGAGCTCCAAGCTGGATCCGTTTCACCAGCCCACAGGACTCCTAAATTCCAGTCAAGTGTCTCTGGCC
>CAZVFT010000009.1:0-15326 GCA_964626495.1 uncultured bacterium | reverse complement strand
GGATCCGTTTCACCAGCCCACAGGACTCCTAAATTCCAGTCAAGTGTCTCTGGCCACAGATTAAGTTGGGTTGTGTCGTCCACTATAACATTACCGATTGTATCTACCCGTGTATAGTACGTACCAAACAAATCGGACTCCAAGACTGTGATTCCAATTCCATTCCACGTTGATCCCAGATAGATAAACTGACCATCTGAAGAAACCGTGGTGGTTCTGTTGTAGTTCACTCCGCAACTGTCACACACATCTATATACGTCGATAAATCGGGAGACAGTTTGTGAATCCCAGCATCGGCTCCAGCAACATGACTCACGTAGACGTTGCCATCTTCATCTGCTGTTGCTTCTGTTAAGGAGCCACCTAGATCACCAGAAGTACCCATAAATTCACCCGTCTGGTAGTTGAACTTGTACACTTCGTCATAATAAGAATACAAAATGTTACCATCAGCAGCGAGACCCATTCCACGACAGGAATTGTCCAGCGTGTCAACAGTAACACCACCTGTAACGGCATAACGGATGGGTGAAAAACTTACATGATTTCCAGTAGCGTCAAACACCCATATAGGACGCAGTACTATCGTATCTCCCTCAGTAGTAAACAGGGTATCAAACGCCATATTTCCATACATGCCTACCCAAACGTTACCATCGGGATCCACCACACAGCCATGGATACCATAACCATCATCTCTGGGCATTTGGAAATCGTAGAAAATATCCTGCAATGTCCACTGATCAGCAAAGCTAAAGCTCACCATCACAGCTAATACTATAAGGACTGTTAACATTTTCTTCATCTTTTCCTCCTTATTCTATTATAGTTCAAGCATTAGTTACGAACAAATTCTATCAAGATTATTCTATTAAGTCAATAGAAATTTTATGAATATACGAAATATCTTCCCCTATCGAACAATTACAAATTTCCTAATTGCCGTATCCCCCTTTTCATACAGGAGTTCATCGGTTAATGGATCATAATAATTCTCTGTTACTTCAAAATGAACAATGTAAATTCCGCTAACAACTACTTGTCGAGAACTTGAAATTGAATTCCAAGTTTCATCTCCACTACCATCTATATGATTTATTGTTTTTACTAAATCCCCCCTTTCTGTAAAAATCTTTATGACGCATTGTGATGGGATATTTAAAAACATGATTTTATCATACTCACCAGGATACTGCAAATCTCTTGCGGCAGAGTGAAATGGGTTCGGTACAACTCGTATATCATCTAAAGACTTCCCCGCCTTGCGCCTTAAATAAACAGGTTCTGTCGTCCGCGTGTAAAAACGACTGCTATGTAAAGGTCCCTTCGGGTTTGCTACACCAGTGTCATTGTTTGATCCATCATTATATGCTACAATATAATAATAGTAACTAAACCCACGTATGGCGGTCAGGTCTTCAAAAGTATGTAGCGATGTTCCTCCATCGTATATTTCTTCATAGGTGGTATCTGGCTTACCAACGGCACGGAAAATTTTATACCCGGCAAAATCTGGTTCACCCTCAGAAGGACTGGGTTCCCACGATAGATATATTCGATCACCACCAGATTTCACATCAAAAAGAGGTGGCGGTAAAGGGGGTTGAGGGATATTAAAGTCCAAATCGTAATTGCGTTTAGCTCTGGAAAATGTTAATAAAATTGAATCCTTTCCCGTAAACACCCATGCATTTTTATAAATATCTTCATCATTAGTTTGACCGCCCCCAGGCAATGGATAAGGACTTGATCCAAATTTCCAATTGTACCCAATTAATTCACACATTTGCCGATTTAGCCCGTTGATTCCTTCCGCTTCAACAATTGTAACACTTTCTCCAGGATTTAAATCAAACGGTCCATACGTTATCATTACATTTGTACCACCACCATCATTATGAATTTCCCACGGATCGGTTTGGTGGCTAAGATATTGTTCTCCATCAACAGACCCCATAGCGGTTTCGTCAAATCGATCCTCACCTCCCTGATCTTCGTAAGGTATTCCACTCAACATATCGTACAGTTTTAACATGTTCAGTTCATCAGATGGTCTCAGATTTCCCACACCGGGATAAGTATCACCGGCATGCCATCCTAAAAATGCCGGCTGATTAGGATCATCTGAAGAATCAGATGCATTTTTATCAACGTGCAATATAGTTAGACCAACATGATGGGGAGATGTTAACCTTCCATTTGCAGACCTATCAGGACCTCCTATATTATTAAATGATGTATTGACACTTGATTGACCCGCCCATGAAAAACCACAACGAATCCAATCAACAATTGGATTATCTTCTGTTATCGTTTCGGTATAATGATCAGCATAATTCTCTCCTCTTTGGGTTACCCAGGAATGCTTCCCCCACGACTGACCATCTCCGATATTCCAGGTTCCTTCACGTCCGCAGCTATAACGGGTACCCCATCCAATCATAACCTCAGTCAATGGAGTATCTAATTCAATCGTATCATCCCAGTCAGTGTTACCGGTATTTTTAAATGTAAACTCTTTAACGAAATAATTATCATGGTATTGCTGACTAAAAACGTATACTTTCCTCGTCATTGTTAACCCCATTGAGGTATTTACGACATTTATTATTATTCTATCGGGAATTTGATTAGCATCAATTGAATCAATCTCACCAGCATAAATTGCCCTTATATTTATTCCATCTACATAAATTGTGGGTGGCTCAAACTTTGCGATTTGTTTTAATTCCATTGGAAATAGAGATAACCCGGTATAATCTAGAGCAAAATAGATACCATAATGACCCCATACATAACCTGAAGGGTCTGCAAAATTCTTGGTGGCTATCCAAAATCGTTTAATCACAGCATTATCCTGGTAAGGATAATCAGCGGGCCAAATCAGACCTTCATAGTAAGTGTTATTCCATGCACGTTCAGATCCATAAGCTGAAAAATGACTCTGCAGTGATCCCACTCGAACGTATCGCTTGGCTGTTTCTGCTACCTGTCCAATCAGGGTATTGGCTAATAGAATTAAGATAACACTTAAATAGATAATAGGATTTTGCTTAACAATTAGATTCAATTATAAACCCGCAGGATTCTTATTAAAAATTGATCCTAACACCAACTGTAATTTTTCGTGGATCGAGAAAAGTAAAAGCTTTAAAATTCGGCATATCAATGTATGACTTATTCTTTTTTTTCTCGGCATTTCTTGCTTCAATTTCAGGATCGTTATCAGGATTTGGTTCTAATGGATCATAGAGAATATCCCAATCACGGTATTCACCGATACGATCATTACCTTTTTCTACTCCTTCTTCCCAGTTAAAATTGAGAGACGCAAGGTAATCTTGATAATCATAATAATCTGAAAATCCAGCGTAACTTAAAAATTTTGTATTTAAGGCATTAGAAATATCCATAAAAATTTCCATAGAGTGCCGATTAGTATGGACCGATTTCCCCACTCTCAAGTCAATATTATATCTATCTTTCCATTGGACGTTATCAGAAACACCGGGAATTTCATTTGGATTATAGGTAGCGTAATTCCCTGTTTGATACGTTCCTATTATATTAATATTCCAGTATCCGATCGGTCGGATTCCCGCTAGTACTGGACCAAAATTAGGTGGCGTATGGAAACTCAAATTTATACGGAAATATGGTCTTGGTTTAGGCTTGGATTGATATGGATTTATTCGTAGATAGTCACGCATTTCTTGTGGATCCTGATAATATTCGGTATACCCAAAATAACCTGAAGTTTGCACCATATAGGTGTAATTAATAAAACCAGTAATCCAATTCCCGTAAGGTTTATTCAGAGTAAATTCTAAGCCACGGATATCCTCATAATTATTATTAGCCGCTTTATCATACTGGACAGAGCTATTGACATTTTGGTAGTAAATCCAGCCTGGTTGATCAGTTATATCCTTATAATATGCTGATAGATTCAACAAATAATTATTAAGCAATCTCTGGGAATACCCAACCTCATAGGCAATTGTTCTCTCTAAGGATAGATTGGGATTCCCAATATGAGTCACCAAACCATTTGCTTCATGTTGCAGCCTAAAACGGTAAGATGATAACGGTTCAGATTGAAAATGACCATAGTTGAAATATAGTTTGGAATTTGCTGTAATCGGATGTGATATCCCTAACCGTGGACTGATACTGAAGTATCCTTTTGATTTTTCTTTAGGTGCTTCCTCTTCGATTAAATCGCCAAGCCCCTGACTGTAATAATCATCGAAATCATCTAACAAATATCGATCAGTATTCGCAGATGAGTACTCGAATCTCAATCCCACATTTGCGATAAATTCTTCGAATTCCAATTTATCTTGAATATATGCTTCAAACCTAAAGGGTGCCACATCATAAACCAAACTACGATTCCAGGTACTCATGCCCGGGTTTACCGTTGAAGAACGTATTTTAAAATCATTGATAACAGATATAAATCCAGCTTTGACCTGATTGCGAGTATTCACCTGGCTGGTGATATCAAACCTAAGTAAGGTTGTTGAATTAATACTCCTATCCCGACCCAAGTTCATCCATCCACCCAATATCATACCATCAATGCCTGTCACGCCATATCCCCAATAGCCAAACGGTGCTTCATCAGCAAAATACCCTGGGAAAACTTCGTGAGATTTTGTTGTATCGCGAAGTCCCATTTGGAATGTATCGTAACGATTAACAAAATGTTGAGTAATAAACTCATAGAAAGTTATTGTACTAAGTAAATGATTTATTTTCATGCCTACTATGGTTCGGTAAATCGAAGCAGGACTGTAAAAACCAGGCATAAATAGGATGGCATTGCCACTACTGCTATTTGTCAAATTTGCGACTTCATAAGTTGTTCTTAAGAAATCCCCTGTTGGCGTTGTTTTCCAGGTATAAGGCGACACGGAATGTATTTCTCCATATTGGCTCATCATGGTTAGCTTCATTTGGGAAGTGATATCTGCGGTAATCTTAAGGTCGGTAATATTTTCTGAGTAGCCATTTCTCGAGAGTGGAAATACAAACATTTCATTTTCTTTTTGATGGCTAAGGTGAAATCGCAAATCTCCAAATTGATTAGATAGCAGTGGAACTGGTCCTCCAAATGCAAAATCTATCGTATAATCGGGTTCTGTAATGTTTCCAGAACGCCTATGTTGCCATTTGAATATTTCTTGAGCGGCGGTGGGAGTAAGATCATTATCGGGATTGTCATCTTTTGTAGTTACCTCGGCAATGGAGTTCCACCCCTCAAAATCAGAATATTGTCTTTGTGTGTAGCTATCCCAATAAGTTCTTGTTCCGTCTCCATTGAAATCTGAAAATGGTTCGCCTTCATCCCAGCTACCATTGGAATTTAAATCTTCAAATGGTTCACCTTTGTTCGTTCCCGTCCAACAAACCGCAGGGTCTAAATATGGACGTAAAAAGTAAGAATCAGGATCATATATGGATTTACCAAAATGCTTAGGAGCAGGGGAGCTATATCGATAAGTAAGGGTTCCATGATAAGCAGTCCTATCCCCTTCTTTCGTAATAACATTGATCACACCAGAACGAATGTTTCCATATTCCGCATTAAAACCACCCGTCTGAACCTGTATTTCACTTATCGAATTTAGACTGATGGAAGTGTATGGATTATTGGAACGCTCATCATTACGTAGAAATCCATCAACTAAAAATGCTGTCTCTCTCTGACCGCCACCACGGATGGTCAGACCTTCAATCCCTGCTTGAAGACCAATTGCCTGAGTTATATTAGAAATGGGTAAGTTATTTATTTGATCAGATTGAATATTTAATTGACTGGCAGATATATCTGGAATTACCATTGGTTTTTCGGCTTCAACCGTTACTTCGATCAACTGAACTATTTCTGGTTGTAAGTTAATATCGATTGTTGTGGTTCTATCCATAACAACAATCACATTTTCAATGGTCACCTTTGCATAGCCAATCATCGATACTGAGAGGGAATATTGACCAGGAGGTACATTTAAAAGTGCATAATAACCATCTTCATCTGTTGCTACACCAATAGATGTCGTTTTCAGGAATACATTTGCCCCCTGGAGTCCTTCTCCTTTTGTACCTGTAATTCTGCCAGCAATTTTCCCTGTGGTTCCGGCGGTTATTATGTGGAAAGAGAAAAATATATAAGTAAAAAGGAATAGAAATGTTTTATTAACCACTGCTTTAGATACTATTTATAAGATCTATCAGAGATAGTAGACATATCCTATAGCGTAGTTACTGGGAACGACCATATCGGGGTGCTCCTTTTTTCCCCATCGCCACACGAAAAATTCCCTTTTCCTCACCTTGGCAATTTATGTATAAATATTCCTCATTGCCCCAGCATAACTTGTATATGGGTGCAGAGAGAATTTTTTCATAGAAGGGTTCCAAAGTATCTTCTGATGTTAACACGTTGATAGCATAACCGGCATCAGGTGCAATGTATAAAATGCCATCTTCATCAAATGTAATCGCTAGAATATTTGAGTCGTCTCCAACGGATGAAGACCAATCCAGGACTAAATCTTTCTCACCCAGATCACCATTGGGGGATAGAATCTCGTTTTTCCAAATCCCGACTTGTGGCATAGTCGTATCAGAACCGGTATAATTTCCAGCAATATAGACATAACCCTGAAACACCCTTAAGGCTTTGATATTTATATCCGTATAGCTTGCAACTGTTGTGACCGTTAGATCTGATTTAACACAGTAAATTGCTTGGCCACCACCACCGCAATATAAATTCCCGTTCTCATCAAAATCCAAAGTAATCGCAGGATCGGGCAAACCCGCGTAACCCAAATCTCCTGTATCTATATGATTCTTTATGATATAGGGAGTGATACCATCTAAATAATAGATACAATTGTCCTGACCTTTTCTGATATTGTATGGTTTTGGAAGTTGAGTCGTAATAAAGTTACTAATCCTTTCACCATTTGGTGGTAGAAGCTTTTCTATACTACCGTAAGGGGACTTTTCCAGACCAACAAACAGGTTTTCATCACTATCCATCGTAAGACCCCAGAAACTTTCTTCAAGTGGGTCAAATCCTCCATATTCAATGATGGCTGGATAAAGCTTGTACGGATGGTATTCAGCAAATAAGTATGCGCCATACACGGCTATCTTTATGGTAAGACTGTCTTCCACCACATTGGGGGGACTGACCGTCAACACGGTATTGATTGTATCAATTTCGGTAGTATAGATTGTATCTATTTCAAGTGGTTCGGTAGATACAGTATCATAGCTAATAGAAACTGTATCTGAATAATAAATGAGTGTGTCGGATACGTTTAATACATCCGCTGATTCACTACCAAAATGGACATAATTTCTTACCGGATCAGGATTGAAATTTTTACCATATATTTTGATTTCTCCCACACCAGCATATGCACTGTCCGACGGTACGACAAAAGCCACCTCTGGATTGGGTAATGGTTCCTCATCAGAATTCCAGATGTCTTCAGGATACTTGGTATCCTCACAACCTAACATTAAAAAAATAGTGAATAATCCTAATAAAAGTCTTACAATTATTTTTGTCATTTGTTTTATCTCCAAATCCCAAATTAGTAGTTATGGATTAACATTTTAAAAAGTTAATTGAATTGATATCCTTTGAACATTATCAAAGACTCCGAAGGGTGTGTATGCGTAATTTATTCCAAGGAACTTATTTCCAATTTTTTTCTGAAGACCAAAACCTGCGGTGAGATTTCGTTCATCATAGTTATATAAATAACCTCCTCTTAGAGCTAGCATATCAAATAATCTGTATTCCATTCCAACATTTAATCGTTCTGGATAAGAACGGGGGTGTATAGCATCTATTGAAACCAATAAGTTTTGCCGAATAGGAAGTAAACCCGGAAGCAAATCCATCATATCCATGGAGATTCCAATTCTAAAGGTCAGGGGAAGTTGGAAGCCTTCCTTTTGATATTTTATCTCCTCGGAAAAATTGCGAACGGACATTCCAAAGGCTAAACTTTTCCAGCCTGTTAAATAAATTGTTCCAAAGTCGAAGGCAACTGCACCGGCTATATTTTTATCAACTCTATTGGTTGTGTCAGTCTCTGGAATGACACTTTTTCCAAGATATTGATAAGTTGATTTTATATGTCCACCAACAGAGAATTTGTCAGACAATGCTTTGGCGTATCCAACTCCACAGGCTAATGCAGACGGTTGGAAAATTTCAGTATCAATAAACCCCTGATCATTCGGGTAAACCATAGTACCCTGCAGTTCACCGTAATCAACTGAAAGCAAACTAAATCCAAATACACCATATTTCCCATTAAAGGGATTTATGGATAAACTAAAAGCGTTATGTTTGATACCCGCAATCCAGCTATTTTGACTGAGATTTACATCAAAAGTACTGCTCACACGAGCCATAGCAGCTGGATTAAAAAACAGTGAATTTGAGTATCCCTCTACAGTAGTCATTGCTTCCGCCATAGCAGCAGCACGAGCATCCGAAACAACACTCAAAAACTGAAACCCCGTTTGAGCTAATTTCTTCTTGCCATTACCATAAATTATCCCGTTTAGAAGGATTAAAGTCAAAATAATAATTATAGATTTGTATTTTTTTCTCATTTAGTTTATCCTCAATTATTCTAACTTCTTAAACTTTGACATGTGTCACTGATGTAACCAACAAGCTTTGTGAATATTTTTCATATTACAACAAATTATTCAGGTACATTTAATATCACTGCACGGAAAGTATTTTCTAACGTCTGTTCAGTTAAAGTTATCTGAAAAATGTGTTCTTCACTCTTAAGATTATATCTAAAGCGAGACTTTACGACAGGTTCTAAATTTTCATCTGTACAGTCGGCAATTATTTCTAACGGTATAGAGTCGTCGAATTCAAGAGTATCTACTACAGTTCCATTGCTGCTAATTAACTTCATATTAACAAAATCTGTAAAATAAAAAATGGTTTCAGTATTAACATCATTATCTAATAACATATATGTATTTTCGTCATCCAAAACCGTATGCATTTGATAACAAGTGTCACTGGAAAAAATATATACTGTTTCCGAATATAGGGAATTGTAAATATCTAAAAAATCAAAGTCATAGCTATTATCCTTTGAGCAAACAGTATCTTTTTCACCTTTAGCATTATTCAAAATGATATACTTCAAAGCATATTCTCTATATAGGAGACAATCTAGATTAAAGACTCCTATATTTGTTTGAGAACTAACAGTATCTAGTAAAACTAAGGTTGTATCGTAATAAATAGTAGTATCTTTGTAAATAGTTGTATCAACTCCAGTGGGGATACTAAATAATATGGTATCAGAAAATACAATATTAGTGTCAATTTGAAAGTAATATGTTGTATCAATCGTAACCACAAATGAATCTGGGGGTAT
The DNA here is from genome assembly GCA_964626495.1 of uncultured bacterium. GTDB lineage: Bacteria > Fidelibacterota > Marinisomatia > Marinisomatales > CAZVFT01 > JACNLN01. The sequence goes on along the minus strand of CAZVFT010000009.1, from coordinate 5,879 downwards.
ATAAGTTGTATCATAATTTATGGACAAATTAAGAACATTGGTTACTGTATCAATGATTGTAAGAACGCTGTCATAAACCATTACCCATCTGCTTAAACTAGATGGATAAACATTATTTACCAACGTATCACTCATCATATCACAAGCAATATTATCAAGGTTGGACATACTATAATCTTCATCTTTGTATTTTTCTGGAAGATATTCATTGCATCCAAAAAACAGGATAATTATAATAATTATAAGGGAGGTTAAGCCTATTCTTTTTTTATTAGATATCATTTCTATTTCCTTAATATTTTTAATTGACAACATTATTTACTATATCAATTCATTTATCTAATGATAACAAATTTTCTGATTGCACTTTCTCCCGAGGGTGTTTCAAAATGGGCTATATAGAGTCCACTCACAACAACCTGCCGATAAGATGTGTTACAATTCCAAGCCTCGTCACCACTTGCGTCGGTGTGTTCTATTGTATTCACAAGGTCTCCACGTTCAGTAAATATTTTAATGGTACATTCGGGCGGAATATTGAGGAACATAATTCTATCCGGTGCTCCACTTCCATATTGCATTTCCTGTGCTCTAATGTTGTATGGATTTGGTACAATGCGGATTTGATCCAAACTTGTGCCGGGGGGACGTTTCAAAGATGCAGGTCTATTTGTCATTGTATAGAATTTGCTACTGACTAGAGACACACCAGGTTGAATATCGTTGGTAGTTCCATCATCATAACTCACAATATAATAGTAGTAGTCAAAACCACGAATAGCCGTGACATCATCGAATGAGTTAACTCCTCCAGAACCATCGTATATTTCTTCGTAACTCGTATCAGGTTTGTGGATGGCTCTGAAGATCTTATATCCCTTAAATCCTGGCCAAAATTCAGCATTACTCTCCCATGATAGTATAATTCGATCGCCTCCTGAGGTAACCTCAAATATGCTTGGTGGTGGAGGTGGTTGAGGAATATCAAAATTGGAACTGACAGTATTCCTAGCTCTTTTAAAGTTCTGAACTATTGAGTCTATACCGGTATACACCCAATAATTTTTATACTCATCTGCATCAGTAGTTTCTGAACCGTCTGGTAATAGATCTGGTGTATCGTTTATCCAATTCTCACCAATTGTATAACACAATTCACGACTGATTCCGGCTGCAGCCTCAGCCATGACAATATGGATACTATCCCCTGGAGCTAAAGTATAGGGACCAAACCCCTGCCCCTGGGAATACCCACCCGGGTTCTGCATACCTGGCTCTGCCCATTGATCTGGATAGTTTTGACACATAGGACCAGGATCACCATCACAGACTTCTTCTGCGTGTGAATTGGGTGGGTGACCTGCCGTCATTGCAGCGTATTCGGTAGCCATTCTGGAGGAGTTAAATTGGTCGCTCCCTGCATCGGTAATTGGATAATCAGAACCGACAAACCATGTTGTCGTAGGTTGATAGATATCATCAGAATTATCAGAAGCTGACTGATCTGCATGAAGAGTCACTACGCCAACGAATTGAGATGCACCAAGATGTCCATCTCCATTTACGTTTGGCCCCCCGATATTGTTGAAACCTGCTTTTGAATGAAGTCCGTGCCATGAATATAGACATCGCATGATTTCTCCATCACCATAAAACTGATCATTTTCAGCTGGACTGTCGGGATTTTCTCCTAAAACATCATTCATCGTATTGTGTCCCCAGGCAGCGCTCTGTGGTAACCAGTTGCCATCATAAACGCACCCTTCCCGAGAAACAGAATAACGATATTGAAAGAAAATCTGGACGTCTTCCAGAGTCTGATCAAACTTGTCGCCATCTTCATTGTAAATACCATTATTCTTAAATACATAATCAAAAATATGATAATTCTGATGGTACTGGTTGGTGAAAGCATAAATCTTTCTAGTTACTTCAATGCCCATTGACGTTTGCATCACGCTTACCAGCATTCTATCAGCAGAAAGAAACTCATCGACAACATCTACTTTATCCATATACTTTAAGTTAGTGGCAGGTTCACCGTCAACAAGTACAGCTGGGTGATCAAAGCGTCCATACATATCGAACTTCTTCGGTATGGTTTCATTTTTATCATCGATGAAGCGGGGTCCAATATGAACCACTTTGTAATCGAAAGTCTTATTGACAATTGGATCTTGGAAATTATTAGCTCCAATCCACATTGCTTTGGCCGCCTGGTTGTCTTGAACTGGATATTGAGCTGGCCAACGTAAACCATCCTGCTGGTCTTCGATCTGATGGGTACGTCCAACTTCGATTTCACATCCTGCATCGGAGAACCAATTGTGTAGATCACCGACAGCGATCCACTTTGTTTCCTTAGCGTTGACTTTGCTCCCCAACCCAAGGCAAGACAAAACAATAACTGTTGAGGCAAAATAATTTTTTAGGGATCTACACAAGATTCTGATTATCCCGTTTACATTCCTCTTGTTTGATACCATTCCAACTTACCTCCTTAGAATTTGTAAGACAGGCTTAAGCCAAAGAAAATATCACGCGGTAACAGGAAAACGTAGTACGTTTGATTTGGCATATCAATGTATGCTTTATTTTCAATGACTTTATCATAATAACTTTTATCAACCTCTGCCCATCCACCTTCTTCTGTCCATTGCATAAATGTTTCTGTCGCATCATCATAATATATGGGTCTCTCACTGGGATTCGAAATATTTTCAATATTTGATATCCATTCCATGGGGACAAATTCCACACCGTCCTCTCTATAGTCGCCCGGCTGATCATCTCCTGGGAAGTTGTGGTATCCTAACTTATCGCCAGTTTTTTCCGGCAGATGGAGAGATTGCATATAGTAATTCCAATCATACCCGTCTCTGAATCCATAACTAGAAAAATATTTCAGGTTGAACAGATTATAAACATCGAGAAACAATTTGATGTTCATTCTTCCAAAACTGAATGTCTTGGATGCTTTCATATCGACTGAGTAGTAATCTTTCCATCGAACATTGTATTCGATACGGGGAACTTTTTGGGGATTGTATGTAAACCAATACCCCCCTCTCCAGGTAGAGACAAGATTCAAGTGCCAGTCCGCGAGGAAGTTCTGCCCAATAATTCTCGGCCCAAATTTGTAGGGAGTGTGAAAATCAATTACTGACTTGACCCTCGGTACAGGGCGGGGTTTTGACTGAGGTTGGTTCTTGAGAAGATAATTACGCTGTTCTGAGGGGTTTTCGTAATAAATATCAATGTCAAAATAACCAGATGTATTGACACGATATTCAAAATTAACAAACCCAGTAACCCAGGTGCCCCTCACCTTTGCCAACTCCGCTTCAAATCCTCTTATGTCCTCATAACTATTGGCCGTCAACTGACTGTAGATCACTTGACTGTTTGCACTGATGTAGTCAGTATAGTCCTGTTGATCAGATATATCCTTGTAGTATGCGGAAAGATGTAGTCGATACATATCAGCCAAAGCATGATCGTACCCTAATTCGTAAGAAACGGTTTTAGCTAACGGCAAGGTTGGATCGCCCATATTGATAACTTCATTGGCATTACCTCTGCGGATACGATAGAGATCCTGTGCAATGGGCATTTGACGATAATGACCGTAATTAAAATATAGTTTGGAGACATCTGTTATTGGATGAGAAATGCCTACTCGGGGACTCACTGTAACACTGGGTTTAATCTTTTCTTTGGAAAACTCGCCTTCCTCTTCCGGTGAATATGAACTTGAAAAAAAGTCTTCATCATAAACATCCAGTGTATACCAGTCACCGTTTGGATCAACGTAATCTAAATTCAGTCCGACAGTCGATACAAATCCTTTGTATTCCAACTTATCCTGAGCATATATAGACATCCTAAAAGGATACTGTTTCAAGGATGTCCAGTAATTTCCTTCAGGTAAAAATTCATTTCTGGATCCGAATTCAAGCCTTAGATCATTATATATGAATTCAAAACCGGTTTTAACTTGATTATTGGTATTTACTTGGCTGGTAAGATCAGCTCTAACTGTAAGCGTATTTATTTCGCTAGTATCACGTGACGTACTCACTGCTCCGCCAAACGCTAATCTACCTTCAATACTAAACTCGGGTGTGCCTTTGAAACCGTCCGGTGCTTCATCCTCGAACCAACCGTCGAAAACCTCATACGCTTTCGCTGTATCCCGCCTGGCCCCATGCCAAGTATAATATTCCTTGGAATTGTGTTTAACCAATATTTCATAAAAGGTAGTCTGACTTATTTGGTGAGTAAATTGGGCTGATGTCATTGTGTTATTCACACTAACCGGACTCCAGTATTCATTTGTATACAACCGCCAGGGCATTGTAAATCCCCTATTGTTTACTTGTGATGCAAGATCCCAAACGTCGTTCATAATTGATGTACCGCCACCCCGGGATAGTGTTGTGGCCTTTACCTCACCACGCAAATGGGAAAAAGTGAGTTTCTTGCTTTCACTTATGTCAGAGGTAAGTTTCAACAAAAAAGATTTATTTGAGACACCCTTCCGGGATACTGCATATAGATACATATCCTGCTCTTGCCGATAGGATACATAGAATCTCAAGTTGCCAAGGCGCCTAGAAAGAAAAGGCACTGGACCGCCGAAACCGGCATCGATATCGAGATCAGGTTCGTTGATGGCTCCTTTCTTTCGGTGTTCCCATGTGAACAGCTTTTGAGCACCAGCAGGAGTTAGGTCATTAGTCGGATCATCATCCGCAAGGGTGGTCTCTGATATCCTATTCCAACCCTCGAAGGTCGGATATTGTCTTTGGGTATATTCATCCCATACACCACTACCGGTTCCTGTCCAAGCTACTTCATCATCGAAATAGGGTCTAAACCAATATGAATTCTTGTCATAGGGAGAAATACCAAAATGCTTTTGTGCAGAGGGACTATGGCGGATTGAAATGGTACCGCTGTATCGTTGCGGATCTCCCTCTTTTGTAACCACATTCACGATACCAGACCTGACGTTGTGATACTCAGCGTTAAATCCACCTGTTTGAATGGAAATATCCTTTATAGCGCTTAGTGGGATACCGGTAGTTGGTTGACTGCTGCGTTCGTCATTCATAATCGCACCATCTACCAAGTACATAGTTTCATCAATACCACCACCCCGAATGGAGAATCCAGAAATACCGGCTTGAAGTCCAATAACCTCTGAAACACTGCTGACCGGTAGTTCATCTATCTGTTCAGATGAAACACTTCTCTGGCTTGCTGCCACGTCCACTCTTACCAATTTTTTCTCCGCCTGAACAACGACGGTTTCACCTCGTATCACAGTCGCATTCATCTGGATATCCACCGTTGTGGTCAAATCGATCTCCACCCGAATGTTTTGAACGATAAAGGTGGAGTATCCAATCATTGTCGCCTGCAAATTGTATGTTCCGGGAGCGATGTTGAGGATAACGTAGTTTCCCTTAGTGTCCGTTGCGGCACCCATATACGTACCCTCTACGAGAACATTTACACCTATGAGAGGTTCGTCTGTTTCAGCATCCGTTACTCTTCCTGAAATTTTTCCAGTGACACCGGCAAACACCACTTTACTAAAAAATAATAACAATAGAATAATAATAATATTTTTCCTAGTCATGTTTTTCCCTACTATATTTAAATATCATGAATTTGACGAAGTATTTTACCTGTATTTTTTGGGATTAATTTTTTGAATCTATGACCCAGTACTGTTGCTAAAATTAATTCTAACAGACCTATTGAGCAAGTAGTTAAAAGTATAAAAAAAACATTAGTTAGTCAAGCACCATAAAAGACTGAAGTTTCTAATCTTTCCCTCCAGGTTTTGTCTAAGTACATCTATTTGACCA
>CAZVFT010000008.1:0-40762 GCA_964626495.1 uncultured bacterium | reverse complement strand
CAATCTCACTCTCTGTAACCCATTCAAGTATCACAGTACCTCTCTCCACCCGGGCGGTGAAAGAGGAGAGTTCGACGGGGAGGGAAAAATCTGAAAACGAAAAAGTAAAAGACTGATCACCGCTACCATCGGTAAATTCCCAATTATTTGAATTCTGTAAATATGTCTTCATCTGACCAACGCTTGTACTGGAAGTAGATCCGGTATATCTCCAATTATCTTTATTACCCCACGACCATGCATCAGTACCATCAGTAAGACTGGTACCATTTAAAAAATCACCAAAACTGCTAGCATTACAAAAGGCAGCTAAAAATGTAAAAGTACCTGAATTATATGTACCGGTTGATGTGTAAGCATAAACAGCTTCCTCCCCGGTGGCTATATTAAAGCCTGCATCTTCTTCGGCTACTGTTCCTGTGTTTACTGTTGGTGGGTCTGAACCTGAATTGTTTATTTCAACCATTGTTCCTGCTAAAAGACCGCCATTAGGGACTACCCAGCTTATAGCTCCTTCGCTGTTAGCCCAACCGTTATTATATTCATCATCACTTATATACACCTTTGTATCAACTGAAAAATCTGCTAAAAGAATAAATACCATATCATCATTGCCATCTGAATTCCAACCTATAAAAGCTAAATCACCAGCGCTTTGACCTAAAACTACCTGCCCCATCGTCAAAATCATCAATAGACTTGTAATAATAGCTATCTTTCTCATTTTCCACCCCCTTTTATCATTATGAATAAATTCTTATTAGTGATATATACTCAAATAGTCTAAAATGTTGAAAATTCATAGTTATAGATTAACTGACCATATGGATAATGTCAACAGTAAAACCACATTTATTTAAAGATGGCGTTATTTTAATCAAGATTTAACCTCACACATTACAATACAATTAGTAAGAAATTGGACTGTTGTTTATTCTACTTTGAATTATCGGACAAGCACCACCTTTTGTACGGTTTTATGTTCTCTACCAGCAGCCATCACGATAAAATAGATACCACTGCTGGCTGGAGTACTTGCTGCTGTCTTTCCATTCCATAGATATGTGTATTCTCCTACAGGGTGATGCCTGTTTACCAGGGTATTTACCAGGCTGCCACGAATGTCATAAACCTGTATGAGAATTGGTGAAGATTCACCTACCTTGATGGTAAAATGAGTGTCTGGATTGAATGGATTGGGATAGGCTTGTCCCAATTCGAAATTAACAGGGTTATTATTCAGTTCAGTAACCGAGAGAATAGCATTCCAGTTTGTGCAAATTCTTATTCCATCAATAGTCCCTTCGTAGGAAGAACTTCCCTGTCGGATTCCAATAGCATCTATTATATCATAGCCTTCTTGATCAGTAATTATTATGAGAGGATCTCCAGCGTCTTCTTCACTGGACGGAACACCTGAAGTTTTAACCCACATTGAGACTTCATCATTGCCACTATCATTAATCGTATATTTCAGTATGAATAAGTAAACAGTATCTAAAGAAAAGTCAGTTCCAGAAATAATTACACTATCACTATTTGCCAATCCAAATCTAAGATTACTATTTACTCTTTTCGTGTAAATTTTTGCGCAGTGTCTGGTGAAACTTGTACTGGAAGTACGATCTCCTAAATGGATAAAAAAATCTCCATCAGCTGCGGTGGTAGAAACAGTCATTTTTAGTAAAAATGATAGATAAATGACACCTGAAGTCTGTTCAGAAAAACCCCTATTAACATCTTCTCTAGAACCAGGTCCTCCGTCAAAAGTGGTTGAACCACCTATTCCTGATGAAATATAACCAGTATATTCCAAGGATGTGGTAGAGTATTGAATTGGAACCCCCGAGCCCGAATGTGCAACCCAATTGCCACCTGAAATAATTGTTAAATCTCCTGTTGTTGTACCATAGTGAAAATTCTCAATTAACAGTTGACCCCATACCACCTGTCCTATTGTAAAAATCATTATAAAAGTTGCAAGCTGTGTTAGTTTTCTCATTTTATTTTTTCGAAAGCTATAGTAGCTCAAGATCAGTTAGCTTTTTTGAAGGTAATTTTATCTGAATCCTATGCTCGCAATAATGTGTTAACAGTTTCTACTGCAGCCACAAATTAGAGTTTTTTCCATATAAAGTCAATGATAAAATAGCTGCAGGACTTTCCCCAAAATGGCGATTAATGTGCTCCCAAAGTTTTATGGCAAATTATACATGAGCCCACTCCGAAAAGGTGTTCAAGTCGTTTTATTTTTCTATTCAAGCTGATTTCCTTCTGCAAACCTTGCCATAAACTCCTGCAGGTACAGGTTCACAATTTCAGGATGGTAAGTGATGATAAGGTTTTCATCGTTGCAGTTGAAGCCATTATTAGACCAGTTTGTGGAGCCTGTAATGAGAATAGGATCGCTGTCTGGATGTTCGGCATCTATGAGAAGGTATTTGTGGTGGAGAAATGCTTCAGAACCGGAAGTATCCGTCACAGCATCCACCCGAACGACCACTCCGTTACCCCAGGTGTTCATTGTATCAATTTCACTGTACTGGGAACCCCCTTGTGTTTCATCAAAAATGCCCCAGATGACCAGCTCTGGAGCATCGGATAGTTGCGTCTCCATAGCGGAGGAGATATCATCTTCAGTGAAGGAAAAAATGCAGAAATAAATTTCATGATCTGCTGTAGAAATGGCGCCTTGCACAGCTTCTTTGCTGTTATTCTTGGGAGAGAAAAATACTTCGAGAGGGTAGCTATTCATTTCAAATTCATGCAGTCCAAGATCAATTTTGTGTGTGTGGAATTGAGAGTGGTCTGGGTTGGGGGTAGTTGTGGAGGATCCCCACATCTGCTCAAATTCCAGAAGGTAGGCGTGTGCAATTTCTTCACTTTTGAATTCAATGGCATTATTGGCATTTCGAAAAGTGCCGTTGGGTGTAGCATTGTATGAACCCGTCCAGACCCAATCATTATCGAAAATAGCAAATTTGTTATGCATATCTTTGCTGATGTAGACACCGCCTGCCGAGTCTGAGATTAAAGGAATGTTCATCTCCAAAAGATCAGAAACTTCATCCAGATACCCATCGTCAGTAATAATCCTGACTTGAATTCCATTTTTATACGCTGTTTTCAACGCGCCCAAAACGGTATCACTTTCAATTTCATAGAAACAGAAATCTACTGACGATTCTGCAGAAAGTATCCGTTCAGCCAGCTTTAGGTCAATTCGACTGTTCCCCTCTGCTGATTCACTACTGGAATAACTGTCATCTACAGATTTGTTGAAATAGACATGCCAGGTTTGTTCTTTATCACTCTTTGGATGGACAAGATACTCACACTGGGAAAATATCAGAAGGAATCCCAACAGAAAAAGCAGTAATATTCGATTCATGTTTTTATGATGTTTCACGTTGTTTAATTAGATCATTCTGGATTCTCGAAAAGTCAGTCTATATCCCATAGCAACAGAGGCAGCTAATAGATAACGTATTAAAAAGTTGCTGAAAGGAAAGGGGGTAACACGCAGCAGCCATTTTGCCAGTTGAAAGACGAAAGGATTAATAAAAATCGTTCCGAGGAGAACTTTCCAGGACCACTTTCCATTTATTGATTTAACAAAATCTGCTGCCACATAGGGAGCTAATTCTGGATGTTCTTTTAAAATAATTGGGACGTTATATTGTCCGTATTGGTGAAAATTGGACAGGGCTTCCTCCAGCGTCTTAACGTTATGCATATAGACATTGATTTTCTCGGAATAAAAAAGTCCCTCAGGATATTTTTTTGCCAAACGATAGGCATATTCAAGATCAATGCCGTATGTAGGGAGATCCTCGTTGAAAAAGCCCGTTTTTTTAACAGCGTTTGCTTTTATGGAAGACCCTCCCATGATAAAATAATTGAATGGAATCGGTTTGTTTTTTTCCACGATGGATGCCCCCCGCTTTCCCCAAAAGATGTATCGGTGATACTTGTCTTTTGATTTTGTATCCAGCGTGCGAATGTTCGAAACCACCCCAATCACATTATCCCTCTGATGATATTCAACATGCTGTGAAATAAAATCTGATTCCACTTCAATATCACAATCGAGGAGTATCAACAATTCACCGGTGGCTGCTTTGATTCCTGAATTTCGTGTGGCTGCTCGTCCTCTGTTTTTTTGATGGGAAATAACGGTAATGGATTCCTTCCATTCGGGAGATTCCAGAAGTCGGGGAGTATCATCGGTGGAAGCGTCATCTATAAAAATAATTTCAGTTTTTTCTTTAGGATAATCCTGATTTAAAAGAGAGGTAAGCGTGACTGGTAAAATATCAGCTTCGTTGTAAACAGAAACGATAACAGAAACTTTCATATTGCTTTCACCAGAATCTCTTCAAATTGTTTGGCACTCTTTTCCCAGGAGAATTCATTTATTCTTTCCTGACCCATTCTGGCTATACGAACTCTTTCCCCGGGATTATCCAATAGATATTGGATGTTTTCGACCGTCGCATCAACATCACCTATTGGACTCAACAGCCCTGATTCATTATGAGTGATGTATTCTTGGATTCCTTCATTCGCTGCAGCCACGACAGCACAGCCACACATCATGGATTCCGCAGGAGGAAGGGGCCAGCCCTCCCGCCGACTCGGGTGTAAAAAAATTGAGGACGAATTATAAATCTCACGGAGGTGCTCTACAGTGGGACGGATATCCACAGAGATCCAGTCTGGAATTGTGATACTCAGCTTTCGTGAGGCAAAGATAGTAGCTTTCAAATTTGAGTTTGATTCTTTCACGTTTTCCAGAACTGATATTCCATCACGAGCCCCCTTAATTGGTAGTCTGTGATAGAGCATACTGATTTTTAGTGGTCGATCCTCAATTGGATTGGTTACGTAAAACTCCTCTGGTGCAATTGCATTTGGAATAGGTCCGTAGGCTGTTTCACCCATTTTTTTTGCTGTTTGTTTTAACCATTGAGCAATCACGATTTTTTTTAGGGGTAGCTTCCAAGTACGATTAATGATTCTTTCGTTACCGAGATAGGTTTCATAGTTCTGGATAAAGTAGAACTTAGTTCCTTTCTCAGCAGGAAACGAATCCACCCAGTGCGCTGTCTGCCAGCCAGTGGCGATAATGGCATCTCCGTCTGGGATGTGTTCCGGGGAAGGTGATAGGATAATGTGGTGTTCCACACCGGGTGGTGTATCGTAGTACGGCTTATTTTCAACCTTGTGCCAAAAGTCACGCATTTTTATTACACCAGCTTTTAGCAGGTGGCGAAAATGGTTTCCTTCCCTTCCAGGTGAGAGAATGATAACTTTGTGACCGAGTTTAGCCAGTTCCTCAACGTGGCGGTAGACAACTTTTACTCCGCCAATGGGAATTTTAATTAATCCAGGGAGAATGAAGGATATTTTCAAGGTTAGATTGAAATTTTATATTTCCAGAATTTGACGGTAGATGTCTGCTGTTAATTCTGCTACTTTTTGCCATAGAAAATTATTTTTAATATGGTCTTTCAGTAAATCATCTGATTTTTGATTTAGTGCTATTTCAATACCGTTGCGTATGGAAGCAATGTTGTATGGATCAACATAGGTAGCCATATTCTCAAAGTAGTCTTTTGTACCGCCGTGTGGAGTTATCACAATTTTAGCACCAGCGAGACCGGCTTCAAGTGCAGCAATACCTGGAGTTTCATACATGGCTGGGAGTACAAAGACATTACAGGCTGCATACGCTGATGCCAACATGGGTGAATCGTGATCAATTCCTGTGATGATAGTGAGATTTTTGTTCTTTTCCCCTTCGTCTATACAGAGATCTGCTTCTTTAGATGGAAAGATTCTTCCGATAATGACGGCATGATGGTCAATTTTACTCAACGCCCTAATGAGAGAAAGTGTCTTTTTCCTCGGGACACCAATATGTCCCACATTAAGAATGAAATCCTTAACACCATATTTTTTATAGAAGAGTTCCGGGTCTGCTTCTGCAAACCGTTTTTCAACACCGTTGGGAATTATAGTAATATTTTCCTCCGGAATGGACAAGCCATCTCTGATAAGTTTTGCCTCATCACTGGTATTTGGGAGTACACGCTGTGCCCAACTGCAAATATCCTGTGTGATGCCATAGCCTGACCAGATTGCTGGGGCGATGTGTTGGGCTAAAGAATTAACCTTGCAGACGGTGCGCACCATACGAGCTGAACGGCGAGTGAAGAAAATTGGCCTTACTACGAACTTTCTATTAAGTGAATGTAAATAACCAGCCAAGTCATATACACCGATATTTGAGGCATGCAGGTGGAACAGATCTGTTTTGAGAATATCATCGCGGGATTTCCAGATATCCAATAACTCTAACTCGACACCAAGTTTTTTTAGATATTTCTTCATCTGGAGCAAGTGCGTTGTGGGTCCAGCGTGGCGCATCATAATGGTATGATAACTTGCTAATGTTACTTTCACTGTTTTAATCTCCCATAGAAAGATAAGATATCATTGAAAATCATTTTCCGGTTAAGTTTTATCCGCAAAGCCATTGGAGTTATTAATTTACTTGATAATTTTTTCTTTTGCCATTTGAGTTCATGCAAATCAATTACTTTTTCTGATTTTATTACAGCCGAATCCTGTGGTGATTTTTTGACAAGCAGATAAATTGGCGAAGCTGAATGTTGCCACTGAATATCAATTCTGCCTTTGTTGAATTTTGGAGTCCACTTTACTTCCAATCGTCTTTTCCACCAGTTGGCATAATCTTTTAACGAATGGGTGGAAATATCTTTCTGGTGAATATACTGCAACAGCCAATTTAAGATATTTAAGTTTCCAGAGGAAGGGTGATCATAAATAAATACAGGCAGGTTATGTTCAATTCGCTCCCGGATAACATCTTTGAAATAGTTCTTCATATCATCTTCCGTGTGGCGAGCGTTTCTCAATCGTCTTGGGGAAACAGGATGAATGGGAACCTGTAAGACGGATGAAAAGCGGTCTCTGAGATAGGGGTAAAATGGGAGATTGTCGTAATCAAGCGTGAATTCCGAGGAGTAGATAAAACCAGCCCTTTCAATTGCCTTTGCCAGAGGTATGTTCCATTCGCCATAGGGTGCGGCATATCCACAAAAAGGGATCTTTACTTCGTTAAGAATTCGACAACCTTCTTTGATATTGGATCTATTGAAAGAGTAACTATTTGAAACTTTGTGGTGGTAGCAGTGAAGACCAATCTCTTGGTTCTTCATTTGAGCGAATTGTTCCATACTATCTTTTGCACTTTTGGTTTCCACAAACCATGTCGCAGAGACATCGTAGTTTATACAGAGTTGATAAAAAGAATCAATTTCTTCCTCTGAAGCGAAATCGGTGTCAATACGAAAGTTGAAGATAGACTGGTGCTCATCGGGGAATGGGTAGAGAGATAAAAAAGGCAGATGTCTGACAAAATGGAGATATTCCAAAGACCTTTGAATAACTTCCCGGATGGTGTTTTTAGATCTACGCGCCACCCGCTCTGAGGGAAGGTGCGATGCGTAGGTGGGAAAGTTTCGTCGTCTGGCTTTGGTATCGAGGACAGTGCTGGAGAGACCTCCTGGAAGGATGAGAGCCGTTCCTTTACCCGATGTATGAATCTGGACCAGCTTCCTGCCTGACACACTTTCTAATACATCCCCCCTTCGAGGAAGAGACAATCTTGTCTGAATAAACCCGGGCAGGACACCGCTGAAAATTGGATCATCAGTAGGTTCGATAGTGTTCACAAAAGCTGGAACTGTTCTGATATTAAACAGCCATTCCGCCACATCAGCTTCGATGAGGATTGATCCTCCGGAGTTAAGGTAATGTTGCAAAACATCTTTTTCAGGCTTTGCTCCTTTTTGTGTGACGATTATGACAGAAAACTGATCTGACGAAATAGATTCTCTAAACGATATAATCTCATAGGGTATTCCAATCTGCTGAATGACAATTTCCCATTCTGGTAGCATTTGTGTTATTCCTAGTGTCAATCTCATTTTAGAAGTCCTTTGAGGGTGTTTATATCACTGCGGTTAATACCGGAGGCTATGGCGATAGTGGGGAGGGCGAGAACAGCTGCTGTAACGGGTACGAGTACAGGATAAAGGTGCTGCCAGAGCCCAGCGCATAGAACGAACACGATAGCAACTGAAAATGGCAGAAGAAGTCTGAAAAGTAGGTTTATCTGTATGCATTGCCTGAGGTGTTTCATCATCACCAGCAAAGTAACAGCTTGATATACAGTGAGGGCGATAGGAGCAGTCAAGGTGGCAGAAAAGGGGAGCGGAATAAGAATGATAACGACAAATGCCACAACACCAATGAGTAAAGATTTCGTATATAACTGTTCTTTCTCGATCCCGATAAGCGTGAATGTAAACACGCTGTTGATAATCGTAAGAACAAAGTATCCCAGTAATATTTGAAAGATCAAACCGGCTTCACGGAATTCTAAACCAAAAATGATAGGAAGTAAGTTCTTTCCTGCTAATAAGGCAAGTATGGTAACATAAAGTGATCCGGTTGTAACGATTTTTAATGTCCAGTCCACTCGCTCCTTTAGATGCTCCAGGGAATTTTTAAAACTTCGGCTAACGGCAGGGAAAAAAAGAGTGTAAAACACTCTGTCAATGGCCAGCATCAGAACCACGACACGAAAAGCAACACTGTACAGTCCTGTATTTTCTGTGGTATCAAAAAAGCCTAAATAGATGAAAGGAAACTGGATAATTACTTGGGAGATGAGCGTTGCAATTCCAAGAGGGATCCCCTGTTTGATTAATTCGAAAAGGTGCAACGGTCGTTTCTCAGGATCATCACTGGTGCGTAAATTTTTATAACCAGACCAAAGATAGATAGTCTGAATGAGTAAACCGAAACCCCACGCAACCGGTACCCAGTATAGATCTTCTGAATTCGATACCCTTCCAATGACAAATAACAGATAAGCGGTCATTCCAACAATCCGTCCAATAGCGAGCGTTTTTATTTTATTAAGTCCCTGGAATAACCACTCCAGCAATAGTGCAGATGGAAATAGAGTAAAGAGGTAAATAATAGCCACATTTCTTGTATTAGGTTCTTCAACCCAGAGAATAAGAATTCCTGTACCGACAATAAATGCGATGATAGAAAGAAGAAATCGAGCTGAGCAGATTCTTTTTACAAGATTTCGGATCGAATCTGTTTTTGCCGCAACTGACCGGACTCCCAACATAGGAAGACCCACATTGCTTAAGATGGATGCATATGTTAGAATGGCCATTCCAACTGCGAGGATTCCCATATTGGCTGGTCCCAGCGTTCTTGCCAGATAAGTAACAGCAATAAAACTGAGTAAACGGCCACCAATATCAGCACTGCCCAAGGAGAGCACATTTGAGGGAAGAGATTTCATTGAGATAGCAATTTTCTTAGTATTGTTTCTCGTGTTGAAATTGAGAAGACCTTAGTTGCAACTTCTCGGGGTTTTTTATCGTTGGTTTGGTGTTTTAATGCCTTGGTAATGGCATTACTTAGTGCCTTTGAATCTTCAGCAGGAATGATATATCCAACATCTTCTACCACTTCAGGCATGCCCCCTACTCTTGTGACTACAGGGATGCTCCCACACATCATTGCCTCTCCTACTGTTACTGATAATGACTCAATACGACTTGGCTGACAATAGACCCAAGCACGCTGGTAATATTGAAGAAGTTCGTCGTGGGGGGTGTACTTTATCACATCAATGTTAGGAGGAATTTCAATATTCAAATTTATAATGATTTGGCTGTCTATACCAATCACCGTGAATGAAACTTCAGTTAAAGAGCGAGCTGCTTCAAAGAGGATATCAATACCTTTGATGTAGAATCGATCTTCATTTGGACAATGAGCCACGGTAAGAACAGAGGACTCCTTTTTCCTATTCGGTTTCCAATATTCAGGATCCAACCCTGGATACAATACACTTATGTTTTCCTGTCCGCCATCTAATAAATCCAACGATCGGTTAGCCAAAAAGTTAGATGTTGGAAGGACATGAGTGGCTTTTTTAAGGGCATATCTGACAAGGACCTTCTTCCATCCTGAAATTAATAACCCATAGTTCCAGTGTTGATCTGTGTACACATCTGCACCACCTACAAGAACAATCGATGTCTTATGAAACAATCTTGAGATAAAAACCATTATTGCACTGTAAGTAGAGGCGAACCAGGCAATGGATGAGTCTGAAAAAACAGGATAAAATAAAAGTCTAAAAATAGCAGAAATACCACTGCTACAAATATATTTTACATCAGCAAAATGTGATATAAGTAGTCGATCGTTCTCAATAAATGGCGTCGAGAATGTGGAGAATAGTAAGACTTTTTTTCTTCTCAATGTTTTTTTCCGAATTTGAATAACCGTTTTATTTGACTCAATTCCTCGTCAGAGTACGTGTTCAAAAGAAAAGGTAATATTAAAAAAATTAATATACCTATGAACTGCAAAACGTTTGATTCATTAAAACTAATGATAACAAACATTGCAATTCCGGTACTGATTGCAAGTTTAATTATTCGACCCCATTCATATGGTATGAAAAACAATTTCTGAGTTACTGGAAATGTTATTGAAGCCATTACAATATACCCTGCCAGTGTAGCAACTGCTGCTCCCATAATTCCAAGTAGAGGAATCAAAATAAAATTAAGACCAATATTCACCAGAGCGCCAGAAAAAGTAAGCAGTGGGATGTAATGGGTCTTTTTCTTAAAGTATATTCCAGGCATAAAGTTAAGGTATACACCTTGAAAAATGTAGGCTAACAGTACCACAGGTATGATTATTTCAGAATCATAAAAAGAAGGTCCGATGATGGAGAAACCAAAGAATTGAAATCGAATAATTTCGTGAATAAACGCCGAGAGCGTAATCCACACAAACAATGTTCCCAGAATGTAATACGTAAAAATCCGTGCAAAAAGCGGTTTGGTTTCTTTTGTGTTTCCTATCCTGAGGAAAAATGGTTGCCAGGCATAGTTAAAGGCTGTCGTAATAAGGAGCATGAAAATCCCAAGTTTATAGCCAGCACTGTACAGTCCCACTGTAGCAGTATCTTTGAGATGTTCGATGATGTAACGATCAATTGTTTCCATCATAATACTGGCGAGTCCTGCCGGAACAAATGGCAAGCCAAATTTCAGATAATCTTTTACAAGTATGAGGGAAAAATTAAATCTCAATGACGAAATTGTGACTGAATAAACAATTATGGCAGTAATCACCGAGGCAATGAATGCGCTGAGGAAAATACCTGATATTCCTGTTTTTAAAATAGCTATTAAATAGATATTGAGTCCAAGTGTGGTAACGACGTTGATAAGTTTAATAATGATAAAAGTTATTGCTTTCTCCTTCATCCTGAGGAGGGCAAATGGTACGTGAGCTGCAGCATCAAAAAGGAGTATTCCCGCTGCCAGTTGGAAAAGGTTGACGTACTGTGTGTTTTTCAATAGGAGTGATGAGAGGGAACCAGAAAAGGTATAGATAAGCAGTGAAAATGTGAAACCAGTTCCCAATGAAAGCCAGATGGCAGTGGAGAAAAGTCTCCTTTTAGTATTTTCATCTTTAGCGTCTCCGAATGATCGTAGAAACGCAGAATCCATTCCGTAATGGTAAATAATGTTCATAAAACCAAGGAAAACGAAGACCAGGGTGGCTAGTCCATATTCCTCAGGGGTTAGTATATTTGTGAATAATGGTAGCAGAAGGAACGTAATCAAACGCGTGAGGATATTCCCCAACCCGTATGTGAGTGTTTGTTTTGTTAAGTTTATGATCTGTCTGGACATTGAAGTTAGGTTGAATACGTTTTGTAGATCTTTTTGGTTCCGTAGTTAGAATATACGGAAAAGAGTGTGTAAAATTGCAGGAAATTTCCTGATGTAAGGTCTGTAAATATTTGTTATTTTTTATAGGTAGTTATATGTTAAAAAATTTCACTATTGTAAAGTAAGGAGTAAGAATATGTTATCTGTCGTTATTAAAACTGTAAAAGGTAGAGAGATTTTAGATTCTCGAGGAAATCCCACAGTTGAAGTTGACGTTATTTTGGAAGATGGCAGTTCAGGTCGTGCCGACGTTCCATCTGGTGCTTCAACAGGAACACATGAAGCTGTAGAATTGCGAGATGGAGATAGAAGCCGGTATTTGGGAAAAGGCGTTAAACAGGCGGTTACAAACGTAAACGACATACTGGGACCAGTGGTGATTGGAGAAAATGCTCTGGACCAAAATTCCCTGGATGAAAAATTAATTGAGTTGGATGGAACACCTAATAAGGAACGGTATGGGGCAAATGCCATTCTTGGTATTTCAATGGCGGTGGCTCGAGCTGCATCAGCTTCAAAAAAGGTGCCATTATTTTCGTATTTGTCTGAGGGGAAAGCCTCTGTTCTTCCAATTCCTATGATGAATATTCTGAACGGAGGACAGCATGCAGATAATAATGTTGACATTCAGGAGTTCATGGTTTTTCCTCTGGGAGCAACCAGTTTTGCAGAGGCACTTCAGATGGGGACTGAGACCTTCCATCAGCTGAAAAGTGTTTTAAAGAAAAAAGGATTAAATACATCTGTGGGTGACGAGGGGGGCTTTGCCCCAAATCTTCGTTCCAATGAGGAGGCGATTGAGGTCATTCTGGAAGCGGCATCAAATACAGGATATCAGATTGGAAAGCAGATCTTCATTGCACTGGATGTTGCTGCCAGTGAAATTTATAATGTGGATAGACAAGTCTACATTTTAGAATCGGGAAAAAAAGAGCTGACATCAGAAGAAATGGTAGAGTATTATTACAGATTAGTGTCACAATATCCCATTATCTCCATCGAAGATGGTCTTGCAGAAGATGACTGGGAAGGGTGGTCAATTCAGAATAGCAAACTTGGAAATAAAATCCAGATTGTGGGAGATGACCTGACGGTGACCAATGTTTACAGGCTTCAGAAAGCAATTGATATTCGAGCAATGAATGCTATTCTTATTAAGTTGAATCAGGTAGGAACGGTGACGGAAACAGTTGAAACAATCAATCTTGCAAGAGAGCATGGAATGGCTGCAGTTGTTTCTCACCGCTCTGGCGAAACTGAAGATACATTCATTGCGGATTTTTGTGTAGCAATGGGAAATGGACAGATAAAAACAGGTTCTGCATCCAGAACGGATAGAATTTGTAAATACAATCAGCTTATCCGGATTGAAGAGGCATTAGGATCGAATGCCAAATTCCCGGGTAAGGAAGTACTGGGTCTTTCCTGATGGCAAGACGAAGAACAGTTAGTCATCGTCGTGCATCTTCACGCCGCCGAAAAAGTGGGGAAAAACTCGTACCAAAAATTTTAGTACTCGTCGGGTTTGTCCTTATTATTGTATTTTTCTTTGGTGACCACGGAATTTATAAGCTGTATGAAAAAAAAAGAGAAAAGAAACAACTTCTGGAAGAAATAGACCAACTTCGCGCTGAACAACAGAAGCTGTTGGATGAAAAGGATCGGTTGAAGAATGATATCGAATACATTGAAAAAATCGCACGCGAACGATACAGAATGGCTAAACCGGGGGAAAAAGTGTTTAAGGTTATAGAAAAAAAAGAAGAGTGATCTGCCTCTATTTAAAACTTAACTTGATGGGTATCCAGAATAAAAGTAACAGGACCATCATTGATCAAATGGACATCCATCATAGCACCAAAGACTCCAGATTCAACTGGAATAGATTTTGATTTAAGTTGAGAAATAAATTCGTTATATAGGTATTCACCTTTTTCGGGGCTGGCAGCTTTAACGAAACTTGGTCTACGTCCCTTTCTCCAATCACCACAGAGAGTAAATTGGCTTACTACCAGTGCGGATCCACCGATATCCAGTATTGAGCGATTCATTTTGCCGTTTTCGTCATTAAAAATACGAAACCCGGTAATTTTATTTGCAAGAAAGTCAACGTCCTTTTCTGTATCCTCTTCAAAAACCCCGAGAAATATCAGTAAGCCTGCCCCTATTTCTCCAACGCTGTTTTCGTCAATGGTAACAGTAGCTGTTGATACTCTTTGGATAAGAGCGATCATGAATCTAACCATACGTTTTGATCACCATAGAGACCCCTCAGTGTATCTATAAACGTGTCGTTTGCATTGACTTTTAATGATTCTGCAATAATATGCTTTCCATTTCCCTCCTCATCGTGAATATGAAAAAGGAGGGGGCTACTGCCCGTGTGTTTTTTCGCCATCTCGTAAAGAGAATCTACATCCGTTACCTTCATTTTATCTGCTTCAATGAATATATGTACTTTTTTGACATGGCGATTTCTTATTTCTTCGAGAGAGAAGACTTTTTCAACTATGACTTTAAGACCCCGATCATTCATCTGTGTGGTAGAACGACCCTGAATAAAAATTAGCTGGTCTTTTTTTATGAGGGGCTGATATCGCATGTATGGTTCATGGAAGATGAGAGCTTCAAGTTTTCCACCTATGCAGTCCAGTACGAAAAATGCCATTTGCTGATTTTTCTTATCGTAATGAAGCTTAAAATTATGAACAATCCCTCCAATTTTAATGATATCCGGATGGAGATTGTCGTCTTCTTCAGAAAAATCGAAGTTAGAGAATGCTTCAAGTTCAACGGCGTATTTTAATAAAGGGTGGCCAGTCAAATAAAATCCAATGAGGTTTTTTTCACGTTTAAGTTTTTCAGATTGACTCCAATCATCCAGATCGGGTAAAAGAGGAAAAGTGTGAACAGAACTTGAGGATGTTTTACTGGAACTAAACAGATCAAACTGGTTGGTGTTTGATTCCGCCTGTCGCTGGTGTGCGTACCTTAAGGCTCTATCCACTGCATCGTACTTTTGTGCCCGATTACCTTCGAGAGAATCCATAGTACCAGCTTCAACAAGGCTTTCAATCACCCTTTTATTCACAATCCGAGTATCCAGATGTTCACAAAATTGATAGATATTTTTAAAAGGGCCATTTTTATTTCTGGAATCAATGATATTCTTCAGAGCTTTTATTCCAACGTTTTTTATAGCATTCAGTCCAAAAGAGATAGTTTTATTATCGATTGCTCGAAAAATGATGTCAGATAAATTGATGTCTGGAGGCTCGACCCTGATCTTAAGTTTACGACATTCGTTGATCAACGTGACAACCCGATTTGTGTTGGACATTTCACTGGTGAGATTAGCTGCCATAAATTCAGATTGGTAGTGGGTTTTAAGATACGCAGTCTGGTATGCGAGATAGGCATAAGCAGTACTGTGACTTTTATTAAATCCATATTGAGCGAATCTCTCAATGAGTTCATAAATCTTTTCTGAAACCCTTCTGGAAATTCCGTTTTTTATTCCTCCTTTAATAAATGATTCTTGTTGAGTTTTCATCAACTGCTGCTGTTTTTTCCCCATTGCTCGCCGCATAATATCTGCCTGAGCCAGTGAGAATCCAGCAATGGTATTAGCAATCTGCATTACCTGTTCCTGATAGACAATGATGCCATAGGTCTCTTTTAGAACTGGCTTTAATTTGGGATGGAGATAGTGAATTTTTTTCTTACCATTTTTTCGTTGAATAAAATCGTCAATGTTTTCAATCGGTCCTGGGCGGTATAAAGCATTCATAGCGATGAGGTCTTCAATACAGGTAGGTTTGAGTTTTTTTAAATATTCCCTCATTCCTGCTGATTCAAATTGAAACACCCCAATGGTGTCTCCCCGGGAAAACATCTTGTAAACATCGGGATCGTCAAGGGGTATTTTATCCATGTCAATATCAATTCCCTGCTCTTTAAGTAAAATAACCGTTTGATTAATGACCGTCAGGTTCCTGAGTCCTAAAAAGTCCATTTTCAACAAACCAAGTGACTCAAGTGACTTCATATCATATTGTGAAGTAATATCACCTTGAGGAGATTTGTAAAGGGGGATATAATCTGTTAATTCACCGGGTGCAATGACAACGCCGGCTGCATGAGTGGAAGCGTGGCGATTCATTCCCTCGAGCACTTTTGAAAACTCAACAAGTTCCTTGTGAATATTATCCTGATTAGCAACTTTACGAAGATCTGGACTGATTTGTAGAGATCCATCCAGGGTTATGCCAGGTCCCGAGGGGATCATCTTTGCAATTCTGTCCACCTCTCCATAGTTCAGACCTAAAACACGTCCGACGTCACGTATAACCTGACGTGCCTTGAGTTTTCCAAAGGTAATGATTTGTGTGACGGAATTTTCGCCATAGCGTTTTTTGATATAATCAATGACTTCTCCCCTTCTCTCATAACAAAAATCAATGTCAATATCTGGCAGGGATGCTCGCTCAGGATTTAGAAATCGTTCGAAAAGCAAGTTATGTTTGATCGGATCAATGGTGGTGATTCCAAGGGTGTAAGATGCAAGACTTCCTGCTGCCGAACCACGTCCGGGACCTACGGGAATAGATTCACGTTTTGCATATTGGACAAAATCTGCTACAATAAGAAAGTATCCAGCAAACCCCATTTTTTTAATACTTTTCAATTCAAGTTCCAGCCGCTGTTCAAGTTCAGGCGTGACAGGGTCATATAACTCTTTTAATCGTTTATGACACAGGGAAGCCAGAAAACTGTCAGGATTGGTTTTTTTCATGTTTTCTGGGATGGGGAACGTAGGAAGTAGAGAAACATTTAATGGTATGTCAACCTCACATAAATCAGCAATCATTCGAGTGTTTTCAATAGCATCTGGATAGTCTTTAAACAGCTTCCACATCTGGTCTTGAGATTTGAGATAAAATTCTGAAGTAGTATAATGGTGTCGTTTAGGATCATTCCGCTCTTTTCCCGTCCCGAGACAAAGCATAATATCGTGAGCTGTCCAATGTTCAGGGAGGGCATAATGGGCATCGTTGGTGGCAACAAGAGGAATGTTCAGTTCTCTCGCAAGTTTGGCAGCTGTTTTGCGTGCCACCTCTTCTTCTTGGAGACCATGATTATGTAATTCGAGATAAAATCGATCGGGAAAAATTTCCGCCAAACTGAGAGCCGCTTTCTTTGCTCCTTCGTAGTTGTCCTTAATTGCATTTTCCTGCACCTCTCCCTTAAGACAGGCAGAAAGACAGATTATACCGTTGTTGTATTTGCGAAGAAGATTTTTATCAATCCGGGGGCGATAGTAGAAACCATCGAGATATCCCATAGTTGTTAGTTTTATTAAATTTTCATAGCCTTCATAGTTCTGTGCTAATAAAACGAGATGGTTGTTACCCCACCCTCCACCTTTTCGGGGGCTTTTCTCGAAGCGAGAACCTACGGCAACATATACTTCAACACCGATGATGGGCTTAATACCAGCTGCTTTTGCTTTTTGGTAAAATGAAATAGCGGAAAAAAGATTGCCGTGCTCCGTTAGTCCCACTGCATTCATATTGAGATTGGATACCGTGTCCACTAATGTGTCCACAGTTTGGGCTCCATCCAGAAGGCTGTAATCAGTGTGATTATGAAGGTGTATGAATTCAGATTCCATTGTTAATCAAACACTTATATTGTTCTAAAACGTAAAAAATAATTCGTAAAAATACTTTCATCACCTTAGCTTTACATAATTACCTACCCGCCCTTTGCCAGCCTGCCCCACTCCGTGAGTGGCTGGCAGGGAAGTAGACGGGTCAGCCCTCCCGACAATCGGGATGGGGCAGGCTGGTAAGAACCAACTACCACAGAGATTTACCTCAGATACACAGCCAGCAAGCCGGCAAAAATACATGCTTTCAAAATTTGTGATATGCGAGAAAATGTGCGTATCGAGGGCTTATTCATCAGTAGTAATATAATATAAAGAAGAGGAATTTCAATTCCCAAAACAAGGGTAATGAGGTAAAATTTTCCATAGATGTTGAGCCAGAAGGGAAGAAGGGTACCAATAGATAAAAGGATAATGAAAGTAATAGCAAGGTAAACCGATTTTTCCAATCCAAATTTAATCGGGAATGTATTAAGGTTGACACTGCGATCTCCCTCAATGTCGGCCATATCTTTTACAAATTCGCGAAGGAGGGTGAATCCAAATGCGAGACAGGCTGGTACCACCATCCCCCAGATGTTTCCCAGAGCAGCACCAGAAAAAATGAACACCAATCCAAGAGTAAACGAAACCACCACGTTTCCCACTAGAATCCGCCCTTTAAACCAAAGACTGTAGGAGACTAAGAGAGGAGTTGTGATGAACGTGGCTATAATAAATGAAGAAAGGTTAATCTGATATGAAATAATTATACCGATCAGAAAGAGGATAATTGCACTCCAGAGGGCTACTACAGGAAGGATAATCCCACTGGGAAGGGGACGATTTGATCGGTTGATACGATCCATCTCCAGGTCCCGGTAGTCATTGAACGCATTGGCAGCGGCATTTAGAGATACGACAACCAGAATAGCGGATATGATGGCTCCAGTTTGTCCCAGTTCTTCTAAGACAGCAGCAGATATAAGAACAGATAAAGTACCCAAAAACAAGTTGATGGGGCGGAACAAGTGAATGAGTGCAATGAATTGTCTCATTGGGACATCTCTACTGTCAACACTCGATCATCATCATTGATATCTTTGTGTGATGTAACTTCCCCGATTTCAGATTGCCGAAATAAATTAATAACCTGTATAGGGTGGTTGCCGAATCCAACTTCAAGCACTATCGATCCACCTGGATTTATTACTTTTGGAGCAATATCAGCAAAGCGACGATAAAATGTGAGTCCATCCGCTCCATCTGTTAATGCGTGAAGCGGTTCATAATTACGGATTTCGGGCATTAGCTTGTCCACCTCATTTTTTTTTACATAAGGTGGATTGCTGACAAGCAAATCAAATGTGCCGGGAAGATCATATTTTAGTATGTCTAAATGAAGGAATTCTATTTTATCTGAAACCCCGTTTTTCTCTCCATTGAGACGTGCTACTTTTAAAGTAGATTCGCTTTTATCGACAGCTAAAATCTGAACATCATCAAGCTTGGATGCAAGGGCAATTGCAATACACCCGCTACCGGTACCTACATCAACGATCTTTTTGGCACCAATTCGTTTTGAATGTTCGATTGCAATCTCTACAACAGTCTCAGTTTCAGGTCGTGGTACGATAACGTCTGGATTCACATAGAATGTGAGACTGTAGAATTCTGTTTTCCCGGTAATATATTGAAGCGGTTCTCTTGTAAGTCGTCGTTTAACCCAGGATTTTAGTGTGCTAAGATCCTGTTGTGAAATAGACAGGTCAAATTTGAGATATAGATCAATGCGTGACAGGGAGAGGAGATCTGTCAGGAGCCACTCAATTTCGTGACGTGGATTTTCAAAACCTTTTTCACCAAAATATTGCTCTCCCCATTTAATAACATCAATAACCTGCCACTGCTTATTCCTTCTAGTGGGAGCAGATGACAAGAGTCTAATCAGACTTTAATTTTTCCATCTGATCAGCCAGGCGGAGTTGTTCGATTAGCTTATCAAGGTTACCATCCAAAATATAGCTAAGTTTGTAGAGAGTCAGATCAATTCGGTGGTCGGTAATTCTGTTTTGAGGGAAGTTATATGTGCGGATTTTAGCAGATCGATCTCCCGTTGATATCATTGATTTTCTTGCTTCTGCTCGCTCTGCCTGTTGCTTTTCCGTCTTCAATGCAAGCAGTCTTGATCTGAGGACTTTCATGGCAGCAGTGCGGTTTTTATGTTGAGATTTTTCGTCCTGGCAGGTTACTACGATACCGCTGGGAATATGAGTAATGCGAATAGCTGACTCGGTCTTGTTCACATGCTGCCCGCCTGCGCCACTCGCTCTGAAGGTATCAATTCGAATGTCTTCAGGATCGATATTGATATCAATTTCGTCTGCCTCAGGTAACACAGCCACTGTGGAAGCTGAAGTGTGTATGCGTCCACTGGCTTCGGTTACTGGGACGCGTTGAACACGATGTACACCAGCTTCAAATTTCATCTCGCTAAACACTTTACCTCCCTGAAGTAAAAAGATAATCTCTTTGAAACCACCTGAGCCAGTTTCATTGCTACTCAAGATTTTATGTTTCCATGATTTTTTTTCTGCATAATGGGTGTACATCCTGTAGAGATCAGCAGCAAAAATAGCAGCTTCTTCACCGCCTGTTCCAGCTCGAATTTCTACAATAGTGTTCTTGTTATCTCTTGGATCCTTGGGGATAAGGAGCAGTTTTAGTTCCTTTTCTAATTCTACCTGCCGGTTAAAAAGGTTCTCCAATTCATCTTTGGCAATAGCTTTAAGATCTTCATCGTCGAGCTCAAGGATAGCTTCATCATCTTCAATTTGGGAGATAAGTCTGAGATATTCTTTACCCTTTTTTACTATCGGCCCTAAATCGTGATGTTGCTTAGCAATCTCGCTGTATTTATTCGGATCAGAAAGAATGTCAGCGTCACCCAACTGTTTGGTGATGACATCGTATTTGCTAATTAGTTCTTTAATTTTATTTAGCATACCGTCAAAAAAATGCGGTTCACCGTTATGATATGATTAAGGGAACCGCTTTGTAAAGATGGTTACTGGTTTTCTGTGTCTTTAATTTTATATTTTTTACGAAATTTCTCGATACGTCCAGCGGTGTCTACCAACCTCTGTTTACCTGTGAAGAAGGGGTGGCATGCGGAACATATTTCTACTCGCATATCACCAACCGTGGAACGAACCTGGAATGTATTTCCACAAGCACACGTGACTATTCCAAGCTTGTATTCTGGATGAATTTCTTTTTTCATTATTTTACCTTTATGTAAATTGAATAAAAAATCACTGATAATCTGTATTTATCTAACCTGAATAATTCATTAATGACGTTTATGATACTTAAGGGTATTGTAATTTGGCTCATCTTTTTTTGTGTCCTTAACTTCAGAAGAGACCTTTCGTCGGCTTTTTGGAATATCTTCAGATGAAACTCCGTTTTCCTCCAAATCATCAGGGAGATCTTCTTCCATAGATTTATTTTTGAAATCGCTTTCTAACTGGGAAACATTAAAGGAAAAATCTGAAGGATTAAAGTAGCTGAAAACAGTTCCATATCCTTTGGTAATTCCATTCCCAATCCCCATATAGTTAGGAAGAATAAAATTCGTTTGAAATTCACCGTGAAACGCACCAAGCTTACCTTCGTCCACTATTTTAGGGTAAGGGGATTGGAGGGTCAATTTGGAATATATTTTTGAGTGGAGTTCTAATCCCATTTCCTTTGCTAGAAATACAATGTTTTGACTTAGCAAGCGTGTCAAAAAGGAGTTCCTTTCGTTTCCATAAAGAAATTTATATTTAGATAAGTTAGCTTCATTCAGAGCAACCCAAGGAGTAAGGAATTTATATCGGATCATTCGAGGAGATGACATAAAATGATTGTTTCCCGTTTCTATCTCGAAACCTTCGATTTTGAATGTGATATTCCCAAAATTCATAACTTTAATCTGGTCAATAAGGTTTTGAATAGGTTTTACCCCTTCCTTAATACCAAAGAAATATAATTGTTCATTGAGAATTTTTACCTGAACACGGGGATAAAGGAAATCATTACGATACGAACCATTAATGAAAGGAATGATGCCTTCATTAGAAAAATCCCGCATAATCAGTCCTTTAACCTGATATGGTGTCTTACGAACAGGTTTATCTGTTATAAGTCGAGCGATAAGGCTTTCTACAGATTGAAGAGATTCAGACATAAAAGAATATTTGAAAAAAATAAATTACGTCAAAATATTAGTGACTCATTGTGTCTAAGAATTCCTGATTACTTTTAGTACGTTTTATACGATCTAATAAAAATTCCATTGCTTCAACAGGCGTCATTTCATTCAGAAGTTTCCTCAGAATCCAGATTCTTGCAAGTCTTTTTTTTGATAACAGAAGCTCTTCTTTTCGTGTTCCTGACTTGATGAGGTCAAAGGATGGGAAAACCCTTCGGTCACTAAGCCGTCTATCCAGAACGAGTTCCATATTACCTGTTCCCTTAAATTCTTCAAAAATAACATCGTCCATTCGACTTCCTGTATCAATAAGAGCAGTGGCAATAATGGTCAAGCTGCCCCCTTCCTCAACATTTCGAGCAGCACCTAAAAAGCGTTTTGGACGAATAAGAGCATTGGAATCAATCCCGCCTGATAGAATTTTACCACTGTGGGGAATAACAGCGTTATGTGCCCGAGCGAGTCTTGTGATACTGTCCAGCAAGATAACTACATCATGCCCAAATTCGACCAACCGACGTGCCTTTTCGAGTACCATATCTGCGACCTGGACATGACGTTCTGGGGGTTCATCAAATGTGGAGCTAACAACTTCAGCATCCACATTTCGATCCATATCTGTCACTTCTTCTGGACGCTCATCAATGAGCAATACAATCGGCTTAATATCTGGGTGATTGGCGGTGACGGAATTTGCGATCTTTTGAAGAAGAATAGTTTTACCTGTTTTGGGCTGAGCAACAATGAGTCCACGTTGACCTTTCCCCACAGGTGCTATCAGATCAAGTATTCTCATTGAGTAATCCTTAGGACCATATTCCAGGTTAATTTTTTCATTGGGATGAAGAGGAAGAAGATTATCAAACAGGACGGTTTCCTTTACCAGCTTGGGAGGATAGCCATTGACAGTTTCAACTTTTAGAAGAGCATAAAATCGCTCGTTATTTTTTGGCGGTCGGATATGTCCAGACACAAGGTGACCTGTCTTAAGACCAAAACGTCTAATTTGAGAAGGTGATGTATAAATATCATCAGGTCCTGGAAGATAACTATAATCCTGTGAACGAAGAAATCCGTACCCCTCTGGCATTACCTCAAGAACCCCCTTAGAAAAGATGATCCCTTCCTTTTTAGCTTGAGTCTCCAAAATTTTTATTATGAGCTCTTGTTTTTTAAGGCCGGAATATCGCTTAATATCAAGTTCTCGAGCGAGCTTGGTGAGCTCTTTGATCTTCAAACCTTGAAGTTCATTAACATCCATAACTGGTGTTGCTTCCCTACTAAAATTTTTGTGGAAATTATTAGGATTGGTAATAATCTAAGTAGCCTTCAAATTCAATAGCTACTGTAAATTTAGACTAAATATTGCCATTGTCAAAGGGAAAATGAAATTTTTCGTATACCTCCTTTGCCAGGTAGTGAGTACCAAAAATAAGCCACAATCCATCTTTCAATTGAGATTGTTTGCAGATATTTAAGGCTTCTGTCAAAGTTCGTGATACATTTGAAGTTATACCATGGTCGTTGAACTGCTGACTTAAAACCGCTGGTTCGTAAAATCCATCATGTTCAGGTTTTGTGGTTATGATCAAGCGACAGTATTGTTTTAATGTCCCTACCATACTGTCCACAGCTTTACTCTTTTTAAGGGCACAGATGCAATTGATCTGTTTTCCGTTGTGCAGTTTGTGGAGAGCAGATAAAGCAGCTTTAATGCCGTGGGAATTATGAGCAACATCGTAATATACTATTGGGTTCTTTGAAAGAATCTGTAACCTGCCGAACCAGGCTACATTTGATAATCCTTTTTTTATTATGTTTTTATCCAATGTGGAATCAAAGATCAAACAGGCTGTGATTGCCGACTGAGCATTTGTGATCTGATGTTCTCCGAGGAGAGGTATGGAATATTTAACTCCATTTGACTCAAATGAAGTTACATTCTCAGATAATATCATTTTTTTCGTAGGCATCTTATGGGGGGCATAATGAAGGGTGCTTCTCATTTCTTCAGCCAGTTGATGAATATACTTCATAACATTATGGTGCTGATACGAGACAATCACCGGCACACCTGGTTTTAGAATTCCACATTTTTCTTTTGTGATGGATCTCAGGTTATAACCCAGAAAGTTCATATGGTCATAATCAATGGGTGTAATAACGGACAGGACAGAATTTGCCACATTTGTAGAATCCAGCCGACCCCCTAAACCGACCTCTATTACCGCAATGTCTACCTTCCCTCTCGAAAAATGAGTAAAAGTTATGGCGGTGGTAGTTTCAAAAAAAGTGGAGCCCAATCTGTCTATGTCAGATTTATACTTTTCGATGAAGGAAGCAACTACTTCGTCGGGAATAGATTTACCATTGATTTTGATTCTTTCATTAAATCGGACGAGATGAGGGGAGGTATAAAGTCCAACTTTTTTACCAGATGCTCGAAGGATGGAGGTAATCATAGCGGCTGTTGACCCCTTCCCATTTGTACCAGCTATATGGATAACAGGAATTTCGTTGTGAGGATCGCCACATTTGGATAACAGAGTCTTTGTTCTGTGAAGACCTATTTTGATACCCCTACGTCGGAGTGTATAGAGATATTCAAGTGTTTTATGATCAAGCATCTGTTTTTTACTAATCATCGGTTACAATTTACCCCCGACATCCGTCGGGGTCTCCCCCCATTTCGTCGGGGTCACCGCCTTTGGCGGGATTTCGCTTCGCTCAACAGGCATTCATTAGGGTTCGCCGTGCTAGCTACGCCGAGGCCTACCAATAACCAGTCACCTACGTAGGAGTTCCTGCGACCCGGAGGGTCTCCTTTGACCCGAAGGGTCTCTCCAGCGGAGTCTCCGTAGGAGTCCTTTGTGACCTGCGTGACCTGCGGAGGAGCACTCACCATTTACCAGTTCACCCTATGAAATTCGGAACGAAGTGGAGAATATTTCATCAGGGTTACCACTCACCAATTTCACATCAGGTAAATCCTGCCCTAAAAATAGCCTGCTTAATTCTTCAAATTTCTGAGGCAGGTCGGTAACAAAACATTCCAGATGATTTGATTTCTCTGTTTCAACTGCTAAGAGATTTAACTCTTGAAGCTTTGATTTCACCTCGATGGATACCGCATCGGCCGAATCGATCAAAGAAATACCCCCCGGTAGCACACGTTTGATTGTCTGTTTTAAAATTGGGTAATGAGTACAACCAAGGATTATTGTATCAACATCCTTTTCTGCAAAAGGAGCTAAATAGGATTCCGCTACCATTTCAGGTACAGAACCATATATCCACCCCTCCTCTACAAGTGGTACAAAAAGTGGACAGGGGATATCAGTAACGTTTATTTCAGGATTGAGCGATTTCAGCACTTTTGTGTAAGAGTGTGAATGGATGGTGGCTGTGGTTCCGATAACACCGATATGGTTTGATTGGGTAGTTTTTATAGCTGATTTAGCTCCGGGTTCGATGACACCGATTATAGGGATCTCATTCATTTGCTGCAATTTCCTCAAAGCTACTGAAGAAGCAGTGTTGCACGCTGCCACCACCATTTTGACATCTCTGTCAAGAAGAAACTTAACGATTTGCTCAGAGAAATGTGTAACCGTTTCAGCACTTTTTGTCCCGTAAGGTACACGAGCCGTATCCCCAAAATAGACGAGCGATTCTCCAGGAAGTTGTCTCTTCAAAGCTTGAAGAACGGTGAGTCCCCCCAACCCTGAATCAAACACACCAATGGATGATGTTCGATTCATCACTCAGACTCCACAGCGAGAACGTGTTCATATTTGTCTTTAAATTGTCGAATACCGTGATAGATTGATTGAGCAATGCTGTGACGATAGTTGGGTTTCCTGAGTTGCTTCTCTTCCTGTGGATTAGATAAGAACCCAACCTCTACAAGAATATTAGGCATAGAAGCACCCACCATAACATAAAATCCTGCCTGCTTGACACCCCGATCCGGAGATGGTATGTTTTTCCTCAGATTCGTTTGAACCATTGAAGCCAGGTCTTCGCTTTCTTTCATAAATGCATTTTGCATTAGCGATGCCACAATAAAATTATCACCTGTAAGGTGATCATATCGAGCTGTTTCTTCTTCTAATTTAATCACAGCATTTTCTCTCTGTGCTACATCCAGTGCATCTTGAGTTTTACCGGTGCGGAGGATATACGTTTCAAACCCTCGAATGCGCCTGTTGGGATTTGAGTTGGCGTGAATACTGATAAATAGCTTTCCATTGCTCTCATTGGCGATTTTTGTCCGTTTCCACAGGGGAATAAAGACGTCTTCATCCCGAGTGTAGATGATGTTAACGTTGGTATATTTATCAAGTAATTTCCCCACTCGACGGGCAATATCCAGTGTAACAAACTTCTCATAAAGACCATAAGTTCCAATAGCTCCCGCATCTTTCCCTCCATGTCCAGCATCAATGACGATGGTATCAATGTACCACCGATCTCGCATTTTTTTAATTTTCTCTGCGGTATAGCTCAAGGGCGATCTTAGAGTGAGGATAATATTATTTCCGTCAACATACATCTCGTGACTTTCTACTTGTGATCTCAGACGGAATCCTAACTGTGCAGTTCTGTCTAACTGGTCCACATCGATTTCCCGTATAATCCCATGTGGTTTAGACTTCCGCAACTTTGAAGTATCCGCAATGCCCCCGGCAACAGTAAGATAAAACCACCCATTTTTGGCTACCCAGGCAGAAAGATCCTGCCTATCAAAGATCTTTCCTGTTTTTACCTTGATGATAGTTCCGTTCACCTTCTCTTTTACAGAAATCTCCTTTACATTGTAAACAACCATTTCGAGGATAATAACATTCCTCATTGGGTCATAGGTAAGACCGGGTAGTACTTTTTGTTTCAGTTGGTAAATACTGGATTCAAGGGGAATGTAAATATCATCACCATCTGATAAAGGAAAAGTGGGCAGTTGATAGGTATGATCATTAATTATGATAAAACTACTCCCAGCAGAAATTTTAATCCGATGTTTATTAATTTTGACCTCAATTTTTCCCCTAATGCGATTTACGAAGCTTCGAGCTGATAAGACCTTTACCAGATCGTTGGTAGATATGTAAACCAGATTATTATAATTGAATGATGCAACAACCTCTTTTTTTGTAGTATCATCTGGGAAGTAGACGGGCAATTGCCCCCGAGTTCCCAGACTCCAGAGAGATGTGGAAAGTGTAAATAAAATAAGGATTAATATACGTTTCACGTTATGTAATTTATTTAATGTAGCTATTAGAATGCAATATCCATCTGAACAGCACCTTCCAGATCTGGTTTAAACCACTCGCCGGTGAATCGGGAGAATTCCCATGTGCTTCGAACTCTTGCTGAAAGGGAGGCGTCTGTTATCGTGTCGAATCGAAAAAAGAGAGCCACTGATTGTCCAGTGGGAGAAAATGAATGACTTCTAAGTTCACCCGGCAGGTTCAGATCCCAGACATAAACTCGTGATTGATAATCATCAGAAACAAAACCCACCCAATTGATTACTCCACGCCAGGACTTATGGAATAGATATACTTTTATGGAAAGAGCATGTCCCCAAAATACAGTATCAGGATCCGTGTGTGACAGGCGATCCCCCTGCAATTGAATCCGGAAGGATCGATTGAGTTTCATTACTGTAGTGATTCTCCACGATTCTTTTTCTGCCTTCACTGGTCCAGTCAAGCCATCCTCACCCGTAAAGAAAATTGCATCTTCCTCAGATTTTTCTTCAAGTTTCCATCTAACGGAAATAGTAGACGGTTTTAAATGATATCGCCAAGTTGTGGCTGTCTCAAACCCACGAATGGGTCGACCTGTAAGATTATTGTTAGTAGTTTGGTGGTACATATCGCCGTATGTGTATAATCGATGGCGTCCAGACCTGAGTGATATGCCCTGAAATACGCCAGTTTCATTCAGTTTTTCGCTGCTCCACTCCCGGAAAGGTTGAGAGCGTGGTCCTTGAAATCCAGGGGGATAATGACGATAACCAGCAATCCAGCGAATCTGTTCACTTGTGAATGATACTCCTCCAACAAAAGCTGGACTCATTCTTGTATAGGTTGCCATTTCCCCAAAAAGGTCGAGTGATCCGTGGCGAATCTGTCCAAACATTGAGCCGTATGATATAGGTGGTAAATTATTTAACTGAGTCCTGGTGTACACCCATTGTTCTCTGGCAATTGCAATACCAATATCCCAATTCTCACCCCCGGATTTCCACCCCATTAGTGCAATTTGATCTTGAAGGTTATGTTTACGATCCAATGATGTTTCAGTCTGGTGATTACCAGAGGTAGAGAAGTTCATCCATTGTCCATTTTGAATGCTGGCATCCTTTGGGTTTGAGGAGAGTGAAAGAATCCACTGTCCAAAGCGGTTATTTGATTCAAAGCCAATTCCCCTGAGTGCCCAATATTCTAAAGAGGAACGATAAGTTTTTATCCCTCTCCCCATACGAAAAAGTCCTCTTATGTTTTCACTGCTTTTCATTGGTTTTGCAGTACGACCAAACAGCAATCCATACCCCCACACTGCCTGGTGATCTCCCAGAATGAGTTTGACTCTTCCATCAGCGAAAGATGCAGTCATATGTCCACTAATAAAATCGCTTAATGTCTGTTCCAGAGGATCTCTCTCCAGAGTGAATCCACCTTTAATATTTCCCGTCATTATTTTTGTCTGAAGGAGTATACGAGAATCATTATTATAGGCAACCCATCGATTACGCAGGGATATCTTCATTGGAATAATTTCACGTATTGTGGTTACAAGGGGAAGAATCTGGTATGCAAAGTAGGAAAGCCCTGGAATGAGGAGAACCTGATCCATCGAATCAAATTGACCAACTTTTTCTCTATGTTTGAGAATCAATTCAACGTCTGGGGAAGTTAATAGCGGGATTTGTATAAGCTGCTGTCGACTGGTTACATTCAAATTTTGTGGCTGGCGAATCTGTTCTTCAAGTACCAGTAATTCATCCTCAGTAAGTAATTCCCCATCTTCATCCACCTGGATGGAAGTGAGGATATCCTGTAAGGTTTGCCCGGTAAGTTGACTCTGGCTAAGGAAGAGAAATCCGCAGAGCAAAAACCTGACTAACAGAAAGGTCTGGGTGTGTGGCGATGGCATAACTGATTTTTTGACCTTTGATTTCAAATGAAAATCCTCCCGTGACCTGAGCAGGATGGTTTACAAATCCGGATGCAATACAGAGAGGAAAGAATGGTCTCCAACAGATCCCAAGCTTGTAGCGACTGTCAAACTCAAGATCTTTTTCAAGCTCAATAACAGCAGAGATCAATTCGGATGGTGAGTAAGTTATCCCGGTTATCACTACTTGGGGGAGTAGTTCGCCGCTTTTGCCGATTCTTGGGGTATTTAAATTGTGGTATGCAAGAGACCATCTAATTGTCTCTATTAAGTGATAATCTATTGAAGCAGAGATGCCCGCTGTTCGAGTAGAGCCGTAATTTTTAATGCTAACTTCCATGGCACTCGCAACTAACCCAAATCTAAAGTGGTGGCCAAACTCTTTTGCAACAGCTAGCGAGGCAGTGGATTCGCGATAGAGTGTGTTTCCGAATGTGGCAAATCCTGTACCGATGGCGAATGTTTTAAAAGGGGAGGACAGATAAGCACCATAATGATTTAGTTGTTTTAGTTGAAATGGAGAAGAATAAAATAGTGCTGTAGATATCTGATTCGTTTTTGAAAGCGAGGCGGGATGACTCAAAAATTCGAGTGGTGATCCATCCTCAAAGAATGAAGAATAACCTGCGGCGACTTGAATTGGGGATTGGGAGATCCGTTCAAAAGCAGAAAATAGTAAAGTAGTAAGTAAGCTAATAATTATGACAATTCGCATTGGCAAAATGTAATCTTATGTTGTTAAATTAGCAAGGTTATGAGAAAACTGATGAACTTCCCCCGAAATATCAGGTGAATTTTAGTACTATTTCCCGCACATGCGAAACCAGGTGATTTCTTTGGTTTTGGGTAATATCTAAGTGACGGTGGGTAAGTAAAATAATCATCTTTCGTTTACTGAGCATAACTCCTTTATAGCCACCCCAGTGGGATATGCTACGCATCCCACAAGGCAGGCAGAGTACGCAGAGAAAGAATATGAAACTTGCTTTAGGATAGCATCTGATAACAATAAGCTACCCATATTGCCCTATACCATTATTTACCCTTATCACTGGGAATTCTCCGCCTTTAAAACCCTGAAGGGTAAAATCCGTAGACTGGATTTCAGGCTTTAGCCTTTTAAAGAAAGTTTGTCCGGATCAATATTTCCCCCTGAGAGGATAATCCCAATTCGTTTTCCAGCAGCGTAAATCTTCTTTTCCAATAATGCCCCCAAAGGCACGGCAGAAGATGGTTCGATAAGCATATCTGTTTTTTCATAAATCAATCGCATAGCATTAATAATTTTTTCTTCACTCACTCTGACAATATCATGAACATGTTTCTGAATGATGGCAAACGTCCGTGTTCCCAGGGAGGTGAGGAGTCCGTCGCAGATGGTTTTTGGGTTGATAGAAGGGATAATTCTCCCTTCTCTAAAAGAACGATAAGCATCATCAGCCCCGGCTGGTTCTGTCCCGATCACTTTTGTTCCTAATGATAGTCCGTTTACTGATAGAGCGGTACCGCTAAGAAGTCCTCCGCCACCTACAGGGACTAAAACCAGATCGAGATCGGGTACCTCTTCCAGAAATTCCAGAGCAGCTGTTCCCTGTCCAGCAATGATGAGGGGATCGTTATAGGAGTGAATTTCCGTGTGTCCAGTTTTTTCAATGATCTTTGCCAGGGTGGTCTCCCGGGATGCCAAAGTTGGTTCGCAAAAGACAATCTCACCCCCATATTTCTTGATGTTGTTTATCTTGAAATCAGAAGTAGTTTTTGGAGTCACAATCAGAGCATTGATGCCCCGTAGTTTTGCTGCTAGAGCGACGGCAGCTGCATGGTTGCCAGAGGAGTGGGTCGCCACACCACGAGAAGCCTCTTCCTCCGAGAGAGACATCACCGCATTACAGGCTCCCCGGAATTTAAATGCCCCCATTTTCTGAAAATTTTCGCATTTAAAAAAGAGGAAAGCTCCTACAAGATCATCAATAGTTGCCCACGATTTAATTGGAGTCTGAATCGCATAGGGAGCAATTTTATCTGCTGCCCTTAGAATATCCTGATATGTGGGAAGATCGGTCATGATTTCAATTTAGTTTCTGTGAGAAAACGAAATTCTTTTCTTGCAGTTGCAGCAAAACGGTGTATTTCCCCTTCACATTTCATTAAATTGTACATCACTTTTTAAAGGAATTCAAGAGAATTGGAGGAATTATGAAATCATACACAAAGGAACTTTGGATGAATATTCCTACTCGAATGGATTTTGTGAATATCACACCAAAAGTGGCAGAGGTAATTCTTGAAAGCGGTATTAAGGAGGGACTCTGTCTGGTGAATGCTATGCACATTACTGCGTCGGTCTTTATCAATGATGACGAACCGGGACTCCATCGGGATTACAAACAGTGGCTTGAGGAACTGGCACCCCACGCACCAATAAACAGGTATGATCACAACCGTACGGGTGAAGATAATGGAGACGCTCACCACAAAAGACAGATTATGGGGAGAGAAGTAATGGTAGCCATCACCGATGGAAGTATCCATTTCGGTCCCTGGGAGCAGATTTTTTATGGAGAATTCGATGGTAAACGAAGAAAACGGGTTCTCGTAAAGGTGATTGGTGAATGATTGGATGATTAACAACCCGGAAAAGCAAGCGACACTCGCTTTTCTCCTCTCGGCAGCAGCAAATGAGCTTTTTCCAGAGAGGATCCTCTCCATTGAGCACTCCCTTTCAGATGGCTATTACTGTCATTTCGAGAAGAAGGGAAAAATCTCATCGGAAGATGTGGGCAGGCTCTATGAAAAGATTGCAGACTATCTGCAGGGTGAGGAAAAAATTCGATTGGAAAAACTACCAAAAAGTCAACTAACAGCGCATTTCATATCCCAGAAGAGAAAGGATAAAGTAGCAATCCTGAATCGTTGGAATGTTGACCTTGTACCTGTAGTGAGGTTTGGAAAATATTTCGATTATCAGATTGAGCCTATTACGACTAAAAAATCTGTGCTACAGCATTTTGAGTTAAGACCGTATGATGTCGGGTTTATTCTTCGATTTCTGGGAGATACGTTTCCAGAACGTGTAGAGACATTCCGAGATGCTCCGAAGCTCTACCAGATCATCAAAGAACACGAGGCTTGGGGTGACATACTGGGAGTTTCCAACATCGGTGAGTTGAACACATTAATTGAAAGTGACGAGATTGTCGAAATGATATGGGTTGCTGAAGGGCTTCACGAAAAGAAGATTTCTCAAATCGCCGACCAACTTTGCCGGGAATTCCCGGAAAAAAGAGTGGTCACCATTGCGGGACCATCCTCCTCTGGTAAAACTACTTTTTCCAGGAGACTTGGTATTCAACTCAAAGTAAATGGGTTTTCTACAAGACCTATTTCAATGGATGACTATTACTTAGACTACAATAAAATCCCGGCAGATGATAGTGGAAAGAAGGATATTGAAAAAATTTCAGCATTGGATATCAAGTTATTGCGTGATAATGTCATGTTCCTGCTTGATGGCAAAGATGTTCCTGAACGTAAGTTTAATTTTAAAAATAGAAAAGGGTATTTCACAGGAAAGACTATAACAATTCCGGATAATACTTTTCTATTGTTTGAGGGAATTCACGGATTAAATCCCGTTTTCGCAAAGAGTCTCACACAAAAAAGTATGCAGCGTATTTATATCAGTGCCATTACACAGTTGAATGTGGATAATGAACATCGTGTCTCAACCTCTGATAATCGTCTTCTACGACGATTGGTCAGAGATCATCAATTCCGTGGCTATCCTGCTGAAGTAACACTGGCACAGTGGGATGATGTCCGGAAAGGTGAGGAAGAAAACATCTTTCCTTTCCAGGAGGATGCGGATTTTATGTTTAATTCGAGTCTGGTGTATGAGATTCCTGTGCTGGCTGACAAAGTTATACCACTTCTGAATAAGGTGGGTAAAAAGAATCCAAATTTTCCAGATGCCCAACGGCTGTTGACGTTTCTTTCTTTTTTCAATACCATTCCACCTGAGCATATTCCTGAAACCTCAATTTTACGAGAGTTTTTTGGTGGAAGTGCATTAATGGAAGATGGGAGATGAGTGATGGGTGATGTCAGAGCGTAGCGGAGATCCCAACGGTAAGTCGGGAGATGATGATTGATGGGAGATGGATGATAGCGTAACCTCGTTCCATAAAGAGTAATCTAGTCAGTTAAGGAGTAAAGTAGAGAAGAATTGAATAAAGGTGAAAAATGATAAGAGTTAGTCATTTGACGAAAGAATTTAAGCTTACAAAAAGGACTCGCAAGGAATTAGGAGAATCCTATAAAGACGTCAAAACAATCAAAGCGGTGGATGATATCAATTTTGAGTGTATACCAGGGAAGGTTTTTGGTCTCATTGGTCCCAATGGTGCAGGGAAGACAACCACTCTTCGGATGATTGCAACAATGCTGAAACCGACCGCCGGAACAATTCTCGTTTCAGGGTACAATACTCAGAAAGAACATCAAAAGGTGCGGGAAAAGATAGGGTTTATGACAGGACAAACTGCTTTGTATGATCGTCTGACGCCTAATGAAATGGTGAATTATATTGCAGAACTTCACGGAATGAATTCAGGGAAACTGAGTGAACAGAAGGAAAAACTATTCACCCTTTTAGGTATGCATTAATTTGCCAACCGCAGAATCGGACGTCTAAGTTCCGGTATGAAACAAAAAACCTCCATTGCTCGGACGATAATTCACGACCCTGATGTAATGGTTTTTGACGAACCTACAGAAGGGTTGGATGTTATGACCTCTCGAAATATCATTGAATTGATCCGCTCGTGTCGGGAAGATGGGAAGACAGTTATTTTTTCAACACACCGAATGGGTGAAGTAAAACTGCTCTGTGATGATATCGCCATCATACATTGCGGGAAACTGTATTTCAACGGTTCAATGGAGGAATTTGAATCGCAAATAGTGGCGGATAGTTTCGAGGATGAATTTATACGGCTTGTGGGAGAAGGGTAAGTCATGCGGACATTTACAATTTTTAGAAAAGAATTAATAGATACAATGAGAGATCGCCGTACAATCTTGATGATGATAGTGATGCCGATGGTTCTGGTTCCCCTTCTCATCACGGTGGTCACAAAAATACAGCAATCCCAGATCGAAAAAGCTGAAGAGCGCACACTCTCTATCGCATTTGTTGGGAAAGAATTTGCACCGGAACTTTATACTTTATGTGAGGAAAATGAGAAGTTTATTCTTTTTTCTGATATTCCAGAGGACAGTTTATTAGCGATGACCGAGAGGGGGGAATTGGATGGTGCCATAATAGTTGCTCATGATTTTCCCGAAAAATTGTCGGAGAGCGATCAGGGTTCCGTTCGTATCATTTTTAAATCCTCTGATGCTTTTGATATAACGAGAAGACAGATCACAAACACAGTAGAAGAATACGAACAACAGATTGTTGATGAACGAATTCAGAAGCTGAATCTTGACAGGGATCTATTCGATGCCATTCTCGTTGAGGAATTGGATATCTCATCCATACAGGAAAAAATAGGAAAATTAGCAGGAGGATGGCTTCCATATCTGTTTATCATTTTTGGATTTATGGGTGCGATGTATCCCGGATTGGATCTAGGAGCAGGAGAAAAGGAACGGGGGACTCTCGAAACCCTACTGTCTTCTCCAGCCAAAAGACTGGAAATTGTTCTGGGGAAATTTCTGGTCGTGATGCTGGCGGGGATTGTTACTGCTCTAGTTGCAATGTTCGGACTCTATATTGCTGTTCAAAGATTTCAGGAAATACCTTCAGAAGTGATGGCAACGATAATGAATATGTTTGGTCCCAAAATGGTTTTTATGATTCTCACTCTGATTCTTCCCATTTCTGCCTTTTTTAGTGCTACCATTCTGAGTATTTCCATTTATGCCCGGTCATTTAAGGAAGCTCAAAGTATTGTAACCCCTCTCAATGTTGCTATCATCCTGCCCGCTATTATCGGCACTATTCCCGGTATTGAACTGAATGCCACAACTGCTCTCGTCCCTATTTTGAATGTCTCCCTTGCCACCAAGGATTTGCTGGCGGGAACCATAAATCCTCTTTACTTAACAGAGGTATATCTCTCCCTCTTTCTAATTGCAGGATTAAGTATCTTGGGATGTGTGCGATGGTTTAATCGGGAAGAAGTTCTTTTTCGAAGCTGAAAAAGATGGGTGGAGTTTGTTTTTTTGGTTCTTCACAATATCCAGTACCTGAATGATCCGTCAAAGGCCGAACAGGCACAGCCAGGCTCCCGACTGGTTCTGTCAAGCTCCCGACTGAGAGAAATGAATTTGTATTTAGAAATAGTCCGAGATACAAGCATTAACCCTGTGAAACAAATCGGAGATTTACCTGCCCGACAATGCCATTCAGGCGGGGCTTCGCTATTTCACAGGGCTAACATGGTGTCAACACCCAAATACCACCCCCTCCCAGCCTGCTCCCGACCAACGGAAGGGCTGGCAGGTTTTTTTCTCCCCTCCGCCGGTAGTCGGACAGGCATCGAGGGGGAGAAGGTCTTGCCGGGAAGTTACATCTCAAATTCTTATTGCAGACCCTACCTGCCCGCCCTCCCCTTCGACCTTTCGGCGAACTCAAGAGAGCGCAGGCTCTGGGTTCGGGAGGCGGGTGAGCAAGTCTGTTTGAAGCCATGCTTCCAGGAACTCCTCTCCCTTGATGGGAGAGGAATTAAAGGAGAGGGTGATCTCTTCTCAGCAGTTTCTTCGCAACAAAAACGACGCGAGTTGACGCAAGTTTTGGTAAGATTGAATCTGACTCACATTCGACAACTCTGGTATAAAAATGGAATCCAGGTACGCATTATTGTGATGAGCCGTTTTTTTACATTCTTTCAAATTGGTATGTGTAACCACCATCAAGGCGTTTTCTACCATTCTTAAAAGCTGTAATATATTGGCCGCAGTTACTGCCGATATAATTTTCCTCAAGCTCACCTATACAAATTAGAACTTCATACCCAGAATTCTGAAATTTGCTAACAGTATCAGTTAATATTTTTGGAGAAATCACGGAAGAGATGTTATTTCTGACTGCTTGATGAGTAGGATTGATGGGAGTTATCTTAATGAGGAATATTTCAGGTGAGAAGTTCTTGAGAAGGATTGCGGGTTCAACAGGGATGTCATCTGAATGTGCAAAATTGAGGGTAATTTTCCGGTCGCCTTTCTCGTAGAACCTCTTACCAAATTCCGCCATTTTATCAAAACTCCACGTTTTTACAGGGATTAACCACTGTCTTAATCGTTCGTTAGATGTGTGGATGGAAAATTGGAATTGGAATCTACCTTGATAGTGCCTTTTCTTAATCTCAAGGAGCTTTTTAAAAAATAAATCTGTACTGTTTGGTGCTATTGTTGAAAAGGAAGGAATAAGTCCGGGAGAGTTATAGAGATGAGGTAACTGATCCAATACACTCAACACATTTGAATTAAATGAGGGTTCCCCCATTCTTGAGAATTGGATTTTAAACTTGGTGACGGGAACCACGCCATTAGGAAATCTTTTTCGTACGATGTAGTCTATTTGTTGTAAAATTTCATTTTCAGTGAGCTTTCCAAAGTATTGAAACCCAGCATCGCAGAAACGACACTGAACGGGACAGCCCAAAAGAGTTGATACAGTAATTACCCATTTTTTATTAAGAGGATGTGGCGGTTGAATGGATTCTACAAATTCGATGAGTTGTCCATTTTTGGTCTCTCCAAGATAAACCGTTGCAACTTCATCTTTTCCAGTCTTAGCAATGATTTTCATTCCCATCCTTCTCCAGATATTTGTGTATTCTCATAGCCGTTTTAATCCCGTCTCCAACAGCTATCGCTGTTTGTCGATAATTCCTGTTTACCACATCACCTACCATATAAAGTTGTTTTTTCTTCTCTGCGGTGTGAAGAGCGTTTATATCGTAATCACCGAGGAAATCCATGTTTGGTTCTCTTCCTATTGCGACAACGAGATGTTGAGTAGTTATTTTATGTTTTCTAGTAGGATTATCATAG
The DNA here is from genome assembly GCA_964626495.1 of uncultured bacterium. GTDB lineage: Bacteria > Fidelibacterota > Marinisomatia > Marinisomatales > CAZVFT01 > JACNLN01. Next base: position 3,720 of record CAZVFT010000008.1, on the reverse strand, counting down.
ATCAAATTATGTTCATTGTCAGAGGTTGTGATTTCTTTTACATGTGCGTTTTTGATGTACGATATATTTTTGTTGCTCTCTGCCCTTTCCCAGAGCAGTGGGAGACATTTTACTTTTTCCCCTCTGTTAATCATTGTGACAGTGTTTTTTCTCGATAGATTTAGAGCATAATCGAAGGCTAAATCCCCAGCACCGATAATTGTAATGTGGTTATTGGATACATTTTTAATTGCAGTAATATCGTAAAAAATGTGTTTTTGTTCTCTTTCAGAAATAAGTATATCCGACAATTTTTTAGGATTAGTACCGGTTGCCACAACAAGTATGCGGCAGCGATAAGACCTTTGTTCTGTAAATAGAGTAAATTTCTGATTTTCATAGACCACCTTTTGAACATTTTCATAGAGAACATTAACTTGAGCTGCATCAACTTGATTTTTAAAAAGTTGAACCAGTTCTTCTCCTTTTATTCCCCCTGGAAATCCAGGGTAATTTTCAACAAGATTTGCGTTTTTAAGCATTCCGCCAATTTCACCCTTTTCCAGAAGTAATTGTGAGATATTATATCGTTTCAACTGGATGGCGGTTGCAATTCCAGAAGGCCCCGCTCCAATTATAACAACAGTTTCATTCTTCATTGTTACTTCCATTTAGTTTATTCAGAATTTCCTTAGTGAGAACCGGAGTTGCAAATCCATGAGATAGGTTTAGAAGAGATGATTGGTGGAAATCCTCATTATAAGTAGCTGTTCCATCAACAGGAAAAAACACGCGAAATCCTCTCACAAATGCTGACCTTGCGGTTGTTTCGCAGCAGAGATGAGTCATTACACCGGTAATTATTAGTTGAGTAATCCTTTTTTGAAGTAACATATCTTCAAGTGCAGTGTTGTAGAAGGCATCGTATTGACTTTTTTTAAGTACAATTGAATTTGTGAGTTCAAAACACGAGCTAATTTCACTCAAAGTATCTTCTTCTTTTATCAGATCTCCCCACCATTGACTCATCTGTTTAGCATTTTGAGTGTTATTAACGTGGAGAGTAAATACAACAGGTTGATTTATATTTACAAATCCTTTTTGTAATGTTTTGATTCTGGGAATAATTGGTATGGCGCTCGGTATAAAGGCATGTGAGTTCTTTTCAAGAAAGAACTTTTGCATATCTAATATTAAAAGTGCGGACTGTTCACGTTTAAAATTGAAGATATGTCTTTCTCTAAATGGTTTTAGAGTTTTAAGCAGTTGTAAGGATTTTTGGTCTATGGACTCTGTTGTAAAATAACTTTCTACCATAATATCTCTGTAGTGTGGAATTGAACATCCTAAAGTTAAAACTTTTATTCCTCTAAGATATCCTTAATGATGATATTCTTACCCATCCAGTGTGAAAATCTCCTCGACTGAAACCCCAAAAACTTCAGAAAGCTTGAGAGCAAGTAATAGAGATGGTACGTATCTATTGGCTTCAAGTGCAATAATTGTCTGTCTTGTCACCCCGACTCTTTTAGCCAGTTTTTCTTGGGTCATTTCTCCGTTATCAAAACGGAGCTTTCTAATATAATTCTGCAGTGGTGATTTATTCATTTCGCTATTTCCTGTTTTACTCTATCTTTTTCGATAAAGATAAAGTGCAGATAGAGAACGCATGACGACAATAATCCATGCCCCAATCATAACAATGAACAGTAACCATCGTGAAGGAATCGTGCTATCGTACCCGAATATGTTTATATATACCACTGATCCAACTACAAAGAGGATCCAGAACATTGAATGTCCAAAAGAATCCGCTTTTTTCATGATCCCCTTATCACGTTCATCAACAACATGTTGTTTTGTGAAATACCTTCCGCCCAGAACCAGTAGAGCGATCATTGCAAATCCAGTTGTTGAAATAGTAAAATCGGTGGTCATTTTCCAGAGTATAACGACTGTGATGGCAGTACAGATCATTAGTACAAGACTGAACAAGTAAAATTTTTGTGCTGAAGTCATCGAAATCTCCTTTCGTATCATAAAACCGCTGTTTTGTAATATATTTCATACATAATGTACGTTACATTTTACATATTGTCAAGTATATTATACATTGATGAGTACTGTTCTATTGGTTGTATCTTGCTTATGTTAGTTTGATTTGAAAACAAGCTTAAGTAAAAAGCAGTTCTCAACACTCAATCTGGCGGTTACGTGTCGAAAACTGTTTCATTGTAAGTACAGAAATCAGTTTCGGTAGAGTTTGATTTACATAACTTAATCCTGTCGAAACAAGGGGCAATAAAAAACAGTTTGGTATTTGGATTAGTGAAGTTTTTCGATGAAATAGCCGTGGAGCTGACTCATATCCACCCGCTCTTGCTTCATCGTATCCCGCTCTCGAACGGTGACGGTTTGATCTTCCAGCGTTTGTGAATCTACTGTGATGGCAAAGGGAGTTCCCGCTTCATCCTGTCGGCGATAGCGACGACCAATGGATCCACCATCATCATAGAAGGAAGCGAAATGCTTTCTTAAATCATCAAATACGTTCCTGGCAATATCCGGCATACCATCACGTTTTACAAGTGGTAGGATAACCATTTTGATGGGAGCCAGCTTTGGATCAAGTCTCAGGACGACCCGGGCTTCTCCCCGAACCTCTTCTTTATGGTAAGCATCCGCAAGAATAGTCAGAACAGTACGATCGATACCACCGGAAGATTCTACCACGGCAGGGGTGATGTGGGAATTGGACTGTGGATCAAACCATCTCAATTTCTTACCGCTATATTCTACGTGCTGGTCTAAATCAAATGTCCCGCGATCAGCAATTCCTTCCAGTTCTGACCAGCCAAAGGGAAATTCATATTCCACATCGTAGCAATCAGCGGCGTAGTGAGCCAGCTCATCTTTTTCATGCTGGCGAAGTCGGAGCTTTTCTTCCCGGATACCGAGACTTTTGTACCAGTTGAACCGTTCTTCTACCCAAAAATCAAGCCATTTAGTAGATTCTTCCGGTTTTACAAAGTATTCAAGTTCCATCTGATCGAATTCACGCATTCTGAATAAAAAATTTCCTATGGTAATTTCGTTACGGAATGCCTTTCCTATCTGCGCAATACCAAAGGGAAGTTTCTGCCGAGCGGTAGTCTGAACATTAGCAAAATTAACGAAAATTCCCTGGGCAGTTTCGGGTCGTAAGTAAATAATGGATGATGTGTCTTCAGAAGGACCATAATGAGTTTTAAGCATCAAATTAAACTGTCGAGGTTTTGTCCAGTCTTTGACTCCGCAATTTGGGCAGGGTTTTTCTAAGTCAATGTGGTCTACTCGATAACGGGCTTTGCAATTTTTACAATCTACAAACGGGTCGTGGAATTCTTCCACATGACCGCTGGCATCCCAGACCTTTGAATTCATAAAAATGGCTGCATCCATACCCACCACATCAGGTCGGGAGGTAACAATGTCTCTCCACCATATCTGTTTAACGTGATTTTTCAACTCAACACCGAGAGGCCCGTAATCAAAAGTGGCTTCCAATCCCCCATAAATTTCTGAACTCTGGAAAATAAATCCCCTGCGTTTGCAGAGTGAAATAAGTTTATCCATAACGTTTTTCATGAATAAAATATCCTTTCATTCTGAGGTATTAATACTTTTGTAGGAGGTTTTACATTCAGGACACTGATAATATGTCCCGCGTTTTTTAGTAACATGTTCTTCTACATAGGTATT
>CAZVFT010000007.1:0-41451 GCA_964626495.1 uncultured bacterium | reverse complement strand
CCAACTTCGGGGAGTTTCAGACCTGTTTCAAAACTTTTACCGGACACTAGTGACTTGTTATTAAAATCTACAAATAAACAACCATATTTGACATTTAACAATTGGCTGTGTAAAATTGATGGTAACAAATAACTATTTTCTAATGGAGGACAATTGTATGATAAAACACATCGTCTTTTTTAAAATTCAAGAAGAGGTGGATAAAGAAAAACACCTGAATGATATCAAAATAAAACTTGAAGGTCTTAATGATAAAATAGATGTCATTCACCACCTTGAAGCAGGTATTAATCTTAGTCAATCTCCTAATGCAAGCGATATTGCTTTGTACTCGGAATTTCAATCAAATGAAGATTTGAATAAATATCGGAACCACCCTCATCACCGAGAGGTTGTTAATTATTTGAAAAAGACAGTTGCAGAGACCCGGGTAGTTGATTACGAGAATTAATATCACAGAAATAGACGTTGGTTCTCTGGATTCTGACTGAGTAGAAAGCAAAGCTGTGGCCAGATTTACCATTAAAAAGAAAGGAAATTCAAATATGTTGATTCCAACCATTGTCATGGGGATATTTGCGTTAGCACTCCTTGGAATTGGATATTACAGAGGAGAGGGAGAGCACATATACGGATTAAAATATGCTTTTACAACTCTTATTGAGATTTTGCCTATGTTATTGCTCGCTTTTATCATCGCCGGCATGGTTCAAAGTCTTCTCCCTCAAGATATTCTAAACCGCTGGATTGGAGCCGAATCCGGTTTCCGGGGAATTATGGTTGGTACTGTTGCAGGAGGACTGTCTCCCGGAGGACCTTTTGTCAGTCTTCCCATTGCTGTCGGACTGATAAAATCTGGAGCAAGTGTAGGCACTATGGTCGCTTATCTGACTGGATGGTCCTTGTGGGCAGTGACTCGTCTCCCATTGGAAGTGGGAATCCTGGGTTGGCGTCTGACACTCATCCGAATTTGCAGTACGTTTTTCTTCCCGCCCATCGCTGGATGGATTGCTCAAATTTTCTTTTCTCGAGGTGCTTAGGATTCTACCATATTGTATGAGACAGCAACAATTGTAACATTTTAAAAAGAAACTGGAGGAATACGATGCCATCCATTCCTATTCGTGACATAGATATACATTATGAAATCACCGGCGAGGGTGAACCACTCCTTCTCATCCACGGACTCGGTTCCAGCAGTCGTGACTGGGCTCCGCAGATTCACTATTTTTCTAAACGGTTTCAGGTAGTGACATTCGATGTCCGTGGACACAGACAATCATCTAAGCCTCCCGGTCCATACTCCATCCTGCAGTTTGCTGAGGATACAGCAGAATTGATTAATACTCTTAATATTGGTCCGGTACACGCGGCAGGTATTTCTATGGGAGGGATGATCGCTTTTCAGCTGGCATTGATAAAACCTGAACTTGTGAAAAGTCTTGTGGTAATCAACAGCGGACCAGATTTCACCCCAAAAAGTTTAAAACAACGGCTAACAATCTATCAACGTTTTCTGATTGTTCGAATACTGGGAATGCAGACTATGGGTAAAGTCCTGGCAAAACGGTTATTCCCAAAACCAAATCAGGATAACATCCGATCAATTTTCATCGTGCGATGGGCTGAAAACGATAAACGTGCTTATCTTTCTTCGATGAAGGCTGTTTTTAACTGGAATATTGAGAATCAGCTCTCACAGATTACATGTCCTGTCTTGATCCTTGCTGCGGACGAGGACTATACACCCGTTTCACACAAGGAAGAGTACACTAAAAAAATCCCTAACGCCGAACTTGTTGTTATTTCAGATTCTCGACATGCCACACCAGTAGAACATCCAGATAAATTCAATCGGGTATTAATGAGTTTTTTATCAAAGCTGGTTTGAGTGTCCTTTTCCAACTACACCCTGTTGAAACGGAATCGAAAAATTAGGGTTCATCACACATTTTATTAGCGATATTCCGAAATCTATCTATCCTGGAGTTTCCCTTGCATAAGGGGTAGGGTTTAGGTAAAATTTGACCGTTTTGAAGCCTCAAAATAAACCCATACTGGTTGTTGGTTCCATCGCCCTTGACTGGCTAGAGACGCCTGATGGTCAAAAAGGCGAAGTCATCGGTGGTTCAGCGACATATTTCACATTAGCTGCATGCAAATTATCTCCCGTACATGTTGTTGGTATTGTGGGCTCAGATTTTCCAGAAAGGGGAATGACTCTTTTCCAAAAACACGCTGCTAACCTGGATGATCTTCAAGTGCTGGAGGGAAAAACATTCCAATGGGGCGGTCGGTATCACGAGGATTGGGAAAATAGAACTACACTCTTTACAGAATTGGGGGTATTTGAGCAGTTCCAACCGCGTCTCAGTTCTGCCAATAAGAAGATCAAAAATATTTTTCTCGCTAATATTCAACCAACATTGCAATTGGATGTTTTAAATCAGATCGAAGAGCCAGATCTTGTGGTTTGTGATACCATGAACCTGTGGATAGAGACCGCCCATGAAACTCTCGAGAGTGTTCTTGAAAGGATAGATGTTCTTTTGGTGAACGATTCAGAGTCACACCTTCTAACGGGGGAAACCGATCCTGTAACCGCCGCAAAAAAAATCAAAAAAATGGGACCAGAAACAGTAGTAGTTAAATTGGGAAAACAGGGGGCAATTCTGGTGACTGATTCAAATGTCATCCGGGTGGGTGCTTTTCCAGTAAAGATAGTAAAGGATCCAACAGGAGCGGGTGATTCTTTCGCCGGGGGATTTGTAGGTGGTCTGGCGAGTGGATTATCCAAGGTAGAAGCTCTTGTTGCAGGTTCTTCAGTGGCATCGTTTTGTGTGGAAGGTTTTGGGACAGAGGGACTGGAGGGTATAACAACGAATTCCATAAAACATCGGAGCCAGATGATTAAGAAGCTTTCTTTAATGTCTTGATACCCCTTAACAGGATTATTAAATTTTTAGCGGGATAAACATTAATTTATTTTCAATTCAGGAGGTTAATTCAATGCAAAGGAATAAGATTCTCATTTTGACTGTTACTGTACTGTTACTCATCTTTTTCTGGGGATGTGCCAGTGAGCAATTGACATCTGCCAGAATTTACATCCGGGAGGATAATTGGGAAAAAGCAGAGGAAATGCTGATTGCAGCGTTAGATGTTGAGCCAGACAACCCGGAGGTCTATTATCATCTCGGAGCAGAGATATATGCCAGAAAAGAGCAGTGGGATAAAATGAACGAGATGTTGGATAAAGCGTTATCCCTCGGAGCGGACTTCAAACTACCCGCTGGATTTACGGTCAGGGAAGGGGTGAAGAATATTCGCTCAAAAAACTGGACGAATTATTATAATAAGGGAGCGGAATTATTCAATGAAGCTCTTCAGGGAGCTGATGAGAACAAAATAGCGAACTATGAATCAGCTCTGGAGGCATTTGAAACTGCCCAAAAAATTGATCCCGAAGAGCCGAAAACTTATCGGAATCTTCTTTTCTGTTACATTCAATTAGAAAAACAGAAAGAGATGATTGCCACTCTTGATGACGCTATGAGACGAAATCCTGAAGATATTGAACTTCTTTTAACAGCAGGGCAGATATCACTGGATGATGGAGACGTAGATGGTGCAATCGAATTGCTGGAAAAGGCGCTTAAAATAAATCCAAGAGACAGTCGTGTTGCACGTCTCTTGGCTGATGCCTATTACAATAAGGGAGATAGAGAAGGCGCCATTTTTGCTTACAAAAAAGCCCTTCGAGAGGATCCAGAGAATATCGATCTACATTTCAATATGGGGGTACTCTATCTTCAGATTGACGATTTTGATCTTGCAGAAGAAAAATTTCAAAAAGTTCTCAAATTGGATCCTGATGACAGAGATGCCATCTTGGGTATAGCGGAAGCGTATGCGAATATGGAGCAGTGGATGGATGCTGAGTACTACTATAAAAAGGTTCTCAGGCTGGAGCCCGATAATCCCGGCATTATAAAAGCCTACGCCATATCCATTTATCGGCAGGGTCGGATAGATGATGCTCAAGAGTGGTTTGATAAAGCAAAGGAGCTTGAATAGTTAACCAATAACTTTTCGTTTTCTTAAATAACCGGTCAGGGCAAGATCGAGCGTTTGATCTGTGAAAAGCGGAACATAATCAATGTTCCGTTTTCTGCATTTTGTTTTATAGTAGTGCTGAAATTGTCTCACCACCTCCTGGTAAGCTTTTTGAATATGCCACGGTTCCGTTGTGATTTCCTCACCACTTTCAAGATCATGGAAACGTGTTCGTGTTGAAAAATCAAATTCAGTTTCCTGTCTGTCAAGAATGTGAAATACAATAACTTCGTTCTTTTTATGTCGGAAGTGTTTTAACCCGGTCATAACCTCTTCAGGGTTGTCCAAAAGATCCGAAATCAGGATAATGAGTCCACGTTTTTTGATCTTTTCGGCAAGTTGATGGAGCGTTGGTGCGATTTTTGTATCTGGACCTGCTTCAAGATGTTCTAATTCTATTAGAAGCGTATCCAAATGCCCCAAAGTTGAACGGGGCGGTACGTATCCTTTTACCTTTTCGTCAAACAATGTAAGGGATACACCATCTTGCTGTCTCAGCATTAAATATGCGAGTGCAGCGGAGAGGTAACTGCTGTAATCCATTTTGGAAATTTTTCCGCTTGCATACGTCATTGACTTACTAATGTCCAGGATAATATAGGAACGGAGGTTGGTTTCCTCTTCAAATTGTTTGATATAAAACCTATCAGTCTTGCCGTATAATTTCCAGTCAAGGTATCGAATTTCGTCACCGGGACCGTAAGTTCTATGTTCCGCAAATTCTACACTGAAGCCGTGATAGGGACTTTTATGCATTCCGATGATATATCCTTCTACAACCAGTCGAGCACGAAGTGACATATTATTCAGCTTTGCCACAATCTCAGGCTGGAGGTATTTGCGTTTGTCAACAGTAGGCATGTTATACGTTCGACGTTATATATTAGATGTTATTCGTTGTATGCATTGTAAGTTATTGCTAAAAAAGTACATTGTGTTTTTCTTAACAATTTAATAGAAAACCTGTGTGTGGCGTCTAACTCCCAACGCCTAACGTATAACATCTATCAATTTATCTAAAATTTCACCTGTTGAAACGCCATCAGCTTCAGCATTAAAATTAGTGATGACACGATGGCGGAGGACTGGTTTGACCATTGAGATTACATCCGATATATCCGGTGTAGGGCGTCCTTCCAGGACAGACTTGGCTTTAGCACCTAAGATGAGATATTGAGAAGCCCGGGGGCTTGCCCCCCAGTCTACCCAGTTATTGATAAACTGAAAATTATTTCCCTCTCCCGGTCGCGTTTTTGAGACCAGATATACTGCAAATTCAACCACGTTATCAGCAACGGGAACTCGCCGTACCAGAGATTGATAACTCATAATCTGTTTTTGCAATAGGACGATATCAAGGGAGGTTTCCATAACGCTGGTCGTAGATTTAACAATTTCTATTTCCTCTTCCTGGCTTGGATAACCAATGTTAATGCTGAACATAAACCGATCAAGTTGAGCTTCGGGAAGAGGATAAGTCCCCTCCTGTTCGATGGGATTTTGTGTGGCGAGAACAAGAAACGGTTCCTCCAGCGGGTAGGAAACACCAGCTGCTGTCACTTTATATTCTTGCATCGCCTCCAGCAGAGCCGCTTGAGTTTTTGGCGGGGTACGGTTTATCTCATCAGCTAAAACAATATTCCCGAAAATGGGACCCTTCACAAACTTGAATTCCCGTTTTCCTGTAGAATGGTCTTCCTCAATAATCTCTGTACCAGTAATGTCACTTGGCATTAAATCTGGTGTAAACTGAATGCGACTGAATTTCAAATCCAGTATGTTAGCAACGGATTTGATCATCAACGTCTTCGCCAGACCGGGAACGCCGATAATCAGTGCATGTCCCCGGCAGATGAGAGTCATTAAAATATGCTCGAGAATATTACGCTGACCAATAATTATCTTACCAAGTTCAGCATAGATGTTATCTCGTGATTGATGAAGTTCTTCTACAAGCTTAATGTCGTTATTTTCTGTCATAAGTTTTCCTTTGAATTAAATAAATTATTACAAGTTCCCAAGCGGCGGGAAACTTACACAGACACCTTTACCAAATCAATGGAATTATCTTGAATTTCCATTGTGTATGAGATAACTTGAACGGGAATAAGTACCCCATGAAAAGTAAGTCACATTTGGAAGATATGGTTGCCGCAATCCGAAAACAGATTGCAGTGGAACCTAAAACGGCGGTAATCCTCGGCTCTGGCTTGGGACATTTCACGAAGCATGTAGCCGATTCTGTTGTCATACCGTATGCTGACATTCCTCACTATCCTCGCCCTACGGTGGAGGGACATTCTGGACAATTTGTTATGGGAACAATTGGTCAAGAGCCGGTCATTCTCGCCAGCGGTCGGTTTCATTACTATGAGGGATACGATATAGAAACTATTACACTACCTCAACGTCTTTTTCACAAATTAGGAATTAAGAATCTTATTATCACCAATGCTGCCGGTTCAGTTCGGAAAGACTTTCAACCCGGTGATCTGATGGCAATCGAAGGACATATAGACTTTACATTTCGGGAGAGCAGTAATTTGCCTGCAACAGTAACGGGTGAACCTTTTCACTCGGAACAACTACTTAAATTAGCCCTTACAGCAGCCAGCAGGGAGAATGTTGATCTCAAAGCAGGAATTTACACATGGACGCTGGGTCCAGCCTTCGAAACACCTGCCGAGATTGAAGTGATACGAAAACTGGGTGGAGACGCCGTGGGGATGTCCACGGTACCAGAAATCCGAACTGCCGGTAAGTTGGGTATTAACGTATTGGGAATTTCCTGCCTGACCAATTATGCAGCTGGCATTACTTCCGACCCTTTAACCCACCAGGAGGTAATGGAAACAGCCAGCCGCGTTTCCGAAACATTTTCCCGGCTGATCAGGGGAATCATCATTACCATTGGAGAAGGAGACCATTATGACCATCAATCTTCGTACTGAAGTAATAGCGATAGAGGATGAAATTATCGCTACCCGGCGCCATCTTCATCAGCATCCCGAGTTAGGATTTGAGGAATTCGAGACGGCAAAATTTGTGGCAAGTCGTCTTGAAGAATTGGGAGTGACTGTAAAAACCAGCGTGGGGAAGACAGGTGTGGTGGGAGTCCTTCAGGGAGCTGAACCCGGACCGACTATCGGGCTGCGGGCTGATATGGATGCGCTGCCCATCCAAGAAACGAACGATCTACCGTTCAAATCTGAGAATGAAGGTGTGATGCATGCTTGTGGACATGATGGTCATATGGCAATGCTTCTGGGGGCGGCGAGGATTCTTTCTGGAAAAAGAGGAAATTTAAAAGGAGCAATAAAATTTATTTTCCAGCCAGCTGAGGAAGGGGGCGGTGGCTCCCGTCATATGATCGAAGATGGTGTTCTGAAAGAACCTGATGTGAATGAGATTTACGGGATTCATGTGTGGAACTATCAGGAATTTGGTACCATTGGGGTAAAAGATGGATCTATTATGGCAGCTGCAGATAAGTTTACCATCACCATCAAGGGAAAAGGAGGGCACGGCGCTGCGCCCCAGGGTACGGTGGATGCTATTGTGGTCGCATCTCAACTGGTGATAAACTTCCAGACCATAGTGAGCCGGAATACTAACCCCTTAGAATCTACGGTAGTATCCATTGGGAAAATTGAGGGTGGAGACAGTTTCAATATAATTGCCGACGAAGTAACATTGTACGGAACTGCCAGATCTCTAACAGAAGAAAACCGACAGCTTGTTATTCAAAGGATGAATGAAATTATTGATGGTGTAGCAAAAGCCTATGGTGCTGAAATCAGTCTCAATTATGAGGACGGGTATCCTGTTACCGTTAATACTCAAGCGGAAGTGGAAAAGTTATCAAAGGCTGCCAGAAAGATTGTTGGAGAAAATGTCGGAACTCCCTATCTCTCTATGGGTGGAGAGGATTTCAGTTACTATTTAGAAAAGGTTCCTGGCTGTTTCTTTTTTGTGGGATCAGCACCGGAAGATAAGGAACCTATGAGCGTACCGCATCATTGTTCTCATTTTGATATTAACGAAAAAGCACTATTGGTGGGAACGTCCGTTTTAGTACAGTTAGTGGAGGATTTGTTGTAACAATATCCATAAAAAGGTTTTAAGCCTTTTTTCAGAGCGTAATTCCCTTTATAGCCACCCCAGTGGGATATGCTACGCATCCCACAAGGCAGGCAGAGTACACGGAGATTAAGAATATGGAACTTGCTTTAGGATAGCATCTGATAACAATAAGCCACCCTTATACCTCTATTCCTTTATCCACCTATACCCCCATACCCTAACCTGTCCTGAGCGTAGTCGAAGGATATCCATACACCATTTGACTGTATTGCATCTTGTAAAACTGGAAAAAAGATTTATTGAACCAAATTAAAATGTTTATTAACTTAATTTTAATCTAAACAATCAATTGAACCTCACTTATGGCTGATAAAACATTTGCAATCCTTGCTGACATTCACAGCAATCTCTCTGCTTTTAAGGCTGGTCTATCAATTATTGAAGAATACAAAGATGTGGATCAGTTGATTTGTTTGGGAGACTGCTTCGCTCTGGGTCCTGCTCCGGTAGAAGTTCTTGAAATTTTATTTTCTCTTAACAATTGCATTTTTATCCGTGGAAACCATGACAGATATTTAATTGAGAAAATTTGGGAACAGGAAAACCCCTCATTAGAAGGGATGGATCCCTACGATCCAATCTGCATCAGTATCGTTCAGAATGAACAGTGGACTTATGAGCAAATCGGTCAGGAGGGAATCGATTTTATTCGACAGATGCATATCTCACACAGGGAAATAATTGACAACACACTGGTTGAATTTACCCATGCGTGGTATGGGCGCGACGATGAACCCCCATCAATAGATGAAGCCGCTAACTGGCGAAATCACGTCGCACTTCTAAATCCCAATGTTGACCGATTTGTTTTTGTTCATGGCCATATTCATATTCCCCGCTTCGAACAAGATGCTAATCTCAGCATCCTCTGTCAGGGAGCAACCGGATTACCGTTTGATAAAAATCCTAAAGGAGCTGTTGGGTTTCTCACGGTTGGAAATGAATTCAACTGGGATGTACGACGGTTTAGTTACGATAGACAAGTTACCCTTGATTTACTTGAAGAGAGAAAACCTCCTTTTTACCGAAACTTACAAAGTACTGTCAAATACGCAGAAATTCGTAACGACGTTTAGTTTACTATTCTCTTTCATCTTTTCAAATATGATTATATAATTTGCCTTGATTACTTTATTTTTAAGCTCAAACATTCAAAACGACGGCCATTGTTAATCATAAAATACCAAAAGTGAATGAGTGCTGTCATTGATAAAAACCGAGTCCTCGTGGCGATGTCTGGCGGAGTGGACAGCTCTGTTGCTCTCAAATTGATTCTGGATAAGGGCTATAATGCAATTGGCGTGACGATGAAATTTTGGGAATATCGGGATTCTGACGGCACCATTCTCTATGAATCAAAATGCTGTTCCATAGATGCTATAAATCGAGCAAAACTTGTTTGTGAGCAATTGGGAGTTCTTCACCACACTGTTGATTTTCAAGATGAATTTCATAAATCTGTTATTGATGACTTTGTTAATGAATACTTCGTAGGACACACTCCCAATCCGTGCGTCCAGTGTAACACGTTCATAAAATTTAGCGCTGGGTTAAAGGAGGCCGATCGATTGGGAGCTCACTGGTTTGCTACCGGTCACTATGCTGCCATTGATAGAAGTGATCCGGATAATCCCCAGCTAAAAAAAGGGGCAGATTCGAAAAAAGACCAATCCTATGCTCTGTGGGGAATTCAAAAATCCAATCTACCAAGAATCCTCTTTCCGTTGGGGCAACTCACAAAATCTGAGGTGAGAAAAATTGCTGCCGACTTAAATTTAAAGAGTGCAGATGTGTCCGAGAGTCAGGACATCTGTTTTGTTCCCGAAAACGACTATCGGAAATTTTTATCTATGTATACCCCTGATAAAGTTGCTTCTGAAAAATCTGGTTATTTCATGAATAAAAAACGGGGGAAACTGGGAGATCATTCTGGCATTTCTCAATACACGATTGGTCAGCGGCGAGGGCTAGGTGCTTTCGGTCCAAAACCACATTATGTACAAAAAATCGATCCGGACAACAATACTATCACTCTTGCTCCTCGAGAACGAATGTTTTTTAATGGATGCATTGTAGGACAATTGAACTGGCTCCAGAATCTGGACATTATTAATGTTAATTCCATCAGTGTACGTATTAGGTATAACCACAGCGGCGTTCCGTGTAAAATTGCAAAAGGTGAAAATGACACAATCTCCGTAGACTTTGAATCTCCCCAATTTGCCGTTACTCCCGGCCAATCCGCTGTGTTTTATTCAGGTAATACACTCCTGGGGGGTGGAATTATTAAAGAGGGAAAGCTTTATGGGTGGTAAAAAACCTTTAGGAATCATTATTCTCGCAGCAGGACGGGGCAAACGGATGAAATCTGACCTTCCAAAAGTTCTTCACCATGTCGGTGGAAAACCAATGATAGCCCGCGTCATCGAACAGGCAGAGCATCTCAAGGGAAGTAAAATTGTCGTAGTTGTGAGTAACATCAAAGGACGGGTAGTCAGTGCAATTTCACATTTCAATGTTGTCCCTGTTGAGCAGAAAGAACGTCTGGGAACAGGACATGCAATACTGCAAACGAAAGACGAATTTTCTGATTTTGACGGAAATATCCTTATTCTTTCCGGCGATGTCCCTCTTCTTTCTCAAATGACCCTTGACAAACTCGTACATAGACATTATGTTTATAGGGCAGCAGCAACGGTATTGACTACGATTTTTGAAAATCCAGCTGGATACGGAAGGGTTGTTCGGAATAGTGACGGGACTCTCAATCGAATTGTTGAGCATAAAGATTGTACGGATGAACAACTAAAAGTTCGAGAGGTAAATGCAGGTGTTTACATCTTTGATAGTCGGTATTTATTCCAGTGTCTCCCGGAGGTTGGATGTGACAATATCCAAGGAGAGTATTACCTTCCGGATGTTCTACCTTTGATACAGTCAATGGGTGGTAAAATTGCTGTTGAAACAGTCGAGGATACAAGGGAAGTGGCAGGGATCAATACTCAGGAACAATTGTTGGAAATGAATCGTATCTATCACGAGTTATATGAAACATCTTAAAACAACAGCTTTTATAATCCTTTTAATTGTGGCGGAGATATCTCTCTATGCTCAGTTCCGGCACAATTTACCCGAGAAAAAAAACAATTATACCAATCCCCAGTCGTCATCTATACTGCTATTCAATCCTGATAATTTATCCATCAATCACAGCTTTTCTTTTGTTATGACAAGCTTTGCTGGACAAAGTTTCAGCTATGGAATCTATTCCAATCGGTTGCAGTATCTTCTTTCTGATAAGTGGTCAATTAAGGCAAACTTCAACCTTGTTCATCCAACATTCTCAACATTCCAGACAGGTATAAATCCTTATGAAGGTAACATATACTACGGACTGAATCTCCAATATCGTCCGTCAGATAATTTTCTCTTTCATATAGGAGTTGACAACTACCCTCTTTACTACCACAAGAACACTAATCCTTTATCGTTACCCTTCTACCCCAGTGAGGTGGAATAGTTACCTCGATGGTAAAGCGAAAAAGGAAATCATCTCGAAAGAAGCATTCCAATAATCGTATTCCATTAATGAATACGACAATTGTGTTGCTATCTGTTATTTGTCTTGGATTTCTATTTTCCATCGTACAACGCAGCTGGCGTGGAAGTATTCGTATTAATCAGGACAGACGTAATATTTCTCCACCACAACTCATCACGACAACCTACGATGAATCCCCCTTCTCATCAATCGAGGTAGAAGTGTTAAATGGTTGTGGCGTAAAAAATCTTGCCCAGCAATTTACCGATTTCCTTCGAACCCGCCACATTGATGTGGTAAAAAGTGAAAATGCCGATCATTTCAATTATCCCCGCACTCACATTATTCAACGCAGTCAGTTTTTCGAGGGCTCTTACCGGGTGGCTGAGCTATTAAATATCCCAAAAAGTGACACCATTAGAATTCTTCTTAAACCCAATCTATCACTTGACCACGATGTCACCCTTGTCATTGGTCAAGATTACTACACTATTAAACCATTCCGTGATTTTCTCAAGACTCAGCCTCTGTATTGATCACATCTAAAAAACGTACATCCCAAATTTCTTCCAAAGAACTGGCACGTAATATTGCTAACTTAGCTATATCTAAAAAAGCAGATAATGTTCTGTTGTTGGATGTAAGACAACATACATCCATTACCGATTTCTTCCTGATATGCTCTGGTTCCACAGACGTTCAAGTCAAAGCTATCTTTGATGCCATTCTCAACGAACTCAACCCGCCAGTTAAGCCGTGGCATGTCGAGGGAGAAGAAATACGAAAATGGATCCTTATGGATTTTGTGGATGTGGTAGTTCACATCTTCCAGAAGAAAGAACGGGAATTCTATCAACTTGAAAGATTGTGGGCAGATGCTCAATTTGAGAAATTCGAAGATACATTATCCACTCCCGATAGTTCGAAAAAATAGTTTAACTATTTTTCACGCAAAATCCATAAAATTACCCAATGGCAATAACAACATTTAAGGACTATTTGCGAAACCAGATACTTATGATTCTGGAAGAACTTTCAATACCTTCCAGAGATGTTCATTTAGAAAAAAGTAAGATACCTGAGTATGGCGATCTCTCATCTAATATTGCTCTAACACTGACAAAAGAGGTGAAAGATTCTCCCCTTGATCTTGCCGAAAGAATAAAAGAAAATCTTCACCTTTCCCCAGACTACTGTTCCTCTGTAACAATTTCTCCCCCTGGATTTCTCAACTTTACATACAGCCCCAAGTACATACAAAAGCAGCTCATTATGCTTTTAGAAACTGGTGATTCGTATGGCAAGACAGATGCTGGAAAAGGTAAGCGTGCGTTGGTTGAGTTTGTGAGTGCCAATCCTACAGGTCCTCTGACAGTAGGTCATGGTCGGCAGGCTGTTCTGGGAGATACGGTTTCCAACATTCTTGAATGGCATGATTACGATGTAGCTCGGGAATACTATTTTAACGATGCTGGCCGACAGATGCGCCTGTTGGGAGAATCAGTTTATGTACGATATATGGAATCTCTGGGAGAAAAAATGGCAATACAGGAGGGTGGCTATCAGGGGAACTATATTAGGGATATTGCCAACCACATTTACAAAATCCACCACGATACCCTGAAAGAACAACCAGATTCTCCTGTATTTAAAGAGACTGCTGAAAAAATTATTTTTGAGGATATCAAATCAACACTGGAAAAACTTGGTGTTCATTTTGATGAATTTGTTAATGAAAAAACATTTTATGAAAATCAGGCAATCGACCAGGTCATCTCCCGGCTACGGAGGAAAAATCTCGCCTACGATCAGGATGGAGCAGTGTGGTTTAAAACAACAGATTTTGGAAAGTCCCAGGATACAGTTCTCATCAAACAAACGGGGGAACCCACATACCGTCTCCCTGATATTGCTTATCACGAAGATAAAATAAAGAGAGGATTTGATCTTATTGTTGATCTTTTTGGCTCAGACCACAAAGATACTTACCCCGATGTTATCTCGGCGCTGCAATGTCTAAATTATAGGACAGATCATATTCAAGTTCTCATCCATCAATTTGTGACATTGAAACAGAAGGGGGAGAAAGTCAGTATGTCCACCCGGAAGGCAACCTTTGTGACACTTGATGATCTAGTTGAAATGGTTGGAGCAGATGTAGTGAGATACTTTTTTCTCATGAGAAATATGAAGAGTCATCTTAATTTCGATATGGATTTGGCTATGAAAGAATCTGAGGAAAATCCAGTATATTATCTCCAGTATGCTCACGCTCGTATCTATAGCATTCTAAAATATGGAAAAGAGGTTGGAATACCGTCGGATGTCACTGCTGATTTCACTTTATTAAAAGAACCAACGGAATTAAATCTTCTCAAAGAATTGATCTATTTCCCTGAAATTACCAAACAAGTTTTAGACTCTCTTGAACCCCAAATTATTTCCAATTATCTGCAAGACATTGCCACTCTTTTCCACAAATTCTATACAGAATGTCGCGTGGTGACTGAAGATATCCCTCTATCTGTGGCAAGAATGGGACTTGTATCAGGAGTAAAGACCGTCCTTGCCAGCAGCTTGGAAATTCTTGGTATCAGCAGACCGGAGAGGATGTGATGTTCCACCCGCAATCCATTTTTGATTTTACTCTCCTCTCTTTTTCCACCCTCATTACTCTTATCAATCCCCTGGGGATAACTCCTATTTTTCTTGTTCTTACTAATGGTCTTGACAAAAGTAAACGAAAAACAGTTGCTAAAAAGGGAATTCTTACTGCCACAGCTATTCTACTCGTCTTTGCTCTTATTGGAACCTACATTTTCAAATTATATTCTATCACACTTGAAGCTTTCAGAATTATGGGGGGAATTATTTTTTTTCGAAGCGGTCTGCGAATGCTTGAAGCTAAGGTATCGCGAACCCGATCCACTCCAAAAGAAGAGGAAGAAGGTCTTTTATCTGAAAACATTGCCATCAGTCCTGTAGCTATTCCCCTTATCGCGGGTCCCGGAGCTATTACAGCTTCGATGATTCTTTCAGGAAATGCCACAACGTTAGTACATTATCTCATTTTAATTCTTATGATCTTTTTGGTAATGGCTATCACTTATTTCATCCTGCTGGGAGCGGATAAACTTTCAACAAAACTTGGTACAACAGGGATGAGAATAATCCAGCGATTAATGGGCATTATTCTGATGGTCATTGCTGTTCAGTTTGTTATTAACGGTGTAACTCCAATTTTAACCAATATCCTGAAGGAACTTGCTGAAAAATTATAGCAGATCTAATTCCACTCTAAATTTCAGGACCGTAAAAAATTTATCTAAACTGATATACTAACACGATTATTATGAAAAACTTCAGATACGCCTGCCTGATTTTTTATATCCTCAAAAAAATGATTCTCCAACAAATAACCAAAAACAGAAACAGTTATTCAAAATAGGAGCGGAATAAAATGAAACAGACAATGATAACAATCGGAATTCTTCATTGTGCTATCACCCTGTTGCTTGCAGACAGTGATGCAGTGAAAAACCAATTTGATGTTACTCCTTACGGGTTTATCAAATTTGAAACATTTTATGATGACACCGAAGTCGCAAAAGGAGACTGGCTTCTCTATGTCCCTTCGGGGAACAATAGTGAATCAGGTAATCCTGTTTTTTCTATGAATGCTCGTCACACACGCATTGGACTGAAAATCTCAGGACCTGAATTAAATAATGCTGGTAAGATTCATGGTTTAATTGAAGCAGATTTTGCTGGAGGTTTTCCCAATTCATCCACTGCAGCTCGTCAACCTAACATACGTCTCCGGCATGCTTGGGTAGAGTTAAGCTATCCAAAATGGCAGACACGATTCGGGCAGGACTGGGCACTCATCGCTGGTCCTTTTCCCAACACGACCAGCTTCGTGGTGGGAGCTGGAAAAGGTAATTTGTGGATGAGATATCCACAGGCAAAGTTTACATTTCTACACGATCCATTCAAAATTGCTTTCAGTTTGAACCGTCCGATGGCGGGGAATGTAAAGTATAACGATTACACGGGTGGTGACTTCGATCCGGTTGGAGACGGCGAGCGGAGTGGAATGCCCTGGATTATGGGCAGACTCTGGTATAATCCTGGATCAGCAACCATCTCAATTTCCGGGCATATCGGACAGGGAAACATTGATGATCTTTTAGGCAACTCTCACGCGTTGGAGACATATTCCTTAAATGGTAATCTGACTTTCTCATTGGGATCCGTTTCTGCTACTCTACGTTTATTCACCGGTAAAAACTTAAACAGCTTTTTCGGCGGTGTCTTTCAGGGATTTATCCGAAATTCTGTTTCCGTTTCTAACGTATCCTCTTATGGAGGTTGGGGGCAGGTAACCTACAAAGTAAGTGATCCCATTTCCATCACTATCGGAGGAGGTATGGATGATCCTGATGATGCAGATTTGAATAACGATATGCGAGCAAAGAATACCTGGGCTTTCGCAAATATTGCATACAAAATCCACACGTCACTAATTTTTATGCTGGAAACAGAATATCTGAAAACAGACTACATCGGTCAAGATCCTGGAGAAAATTCCCGTATCCAGTTTGTTACCTATTACAAATTCTAACCACCTCTTTAGATGAGCACAAAAACACTCATTACACTGCTAACTGGACCGTTTCTGGCGCTGATATTCACCTTTTTTATTGAACTCGATCCTGTCCATCCAGAGGTTTCCAGAACAGCAGGTGTCGCCATCTGGATGGCAGTCTGGTGGATTACGGAGGTGGTCCCCCTGGCAGTGACTGCTCTTCTTCCGATAGTGTTATTCCCAGTTCTTGGAATTATGAGTGGAAAAGCTGTTGCACCTATTTATTTCAATCATATCATCTTTCTCTTCATCGGGGGATTTCTGGTAGCTCTCACTATGCAGCGCTGGAACCTCCATCGGCGTATCGCCCTGCGAATTCTGCTCTGGTTCGGGGTTCGACCACAAAGCATTCTGCTTGGTTTTATGATCACCACCGCTTTCCTCTCAATGTGGATATCCAACACCGCAACAACTATGATGATGGTCCCTATCGCTCTTGCAATCATTATGAAGCTGGAAGATCTTATTAGTAGAAAGAAAGTTAGAAAATATTCCATCGGCATTTTTCTGGGAGTGGCTTATAGCGCATCTATCGGTGGAATAGCCACGCTGGTCGGTACACCGCCAAATCTGTCTTTCGCCAGAATATTAAATATTTTATTCCCATCAGCTCCCGAAATATCCTTCGCTTCATGGTTTATTTTTGCCTTCCCTATTTCGATGCTTTTCCTAGTGATCCTGTGGGGATTCTTATCCCTGTTATTTTGCCCGCGAAAGGAAAATTTCAACATCGATATTGGAATATTTAAAAACCAATACGAAGAACTGGGCTCTATGTCCTTTGAAGAGAAAGTGGTATTTGTTGATTTTATAGCATTAGCTTTTCTGTGGTTGACCCGGGCAGATATTCAAATAGGTAGTTTTGTCATACCGGGATGGTCAAGATTGTTCCCCTATCCAACTTTTCTTAACGATGGTACGGTAGCTATTGCTATGGCTTTACTTCTTTTTATCGTTCCATCTCGCCAGAAATCGGGGGAAAGAATTTTAAGTTGGGAAACAGCAAAAGATATACCTTGGCATATCGTGCTTTTATTTGGTGGTGGATTTGCTCTGGCAAACGGGTTTAGAGAATCTGGATTAGCAGAATGGATGGGTCAGCACTTTACAGGTTTAGGGTCACTCCATCCGGTTCTGATCATCGCCTTAGTTTGTCTTTTCGTCACTTTTCTAACCGAGTTAACCTCAAATACAGCAACAACGGAAATGTTGCTCCCCATACTTGGAGCTGTAGCAATTGCTATCCATATAAATCCACTGTTTCTAATGATTCCTGCCACCCTGTCCTGTTCTTGTGCATTCATGCTGCCAGTCGCAACCCCACCCAACGCCATAGTATTTGGAACCGATCGTCTGAGAATTGCAGATATGGCAAAAGTAGGGATTTGGTTGAATCTATTAGGTGTTGTTATAATTACCGCCGCCATTTTTATAATTGGTCGGGTGGTTTTTGATATCGATTTGTCCCAATTGCCAGCTTGGGCTGAGTTGTGATCTTAATGACCGGAGAGATAAAAATTTCTACCAATCCCCATATTATTCCTATTAGAATATTTTTTGGTATCTGTTTTTCAAAAGTCGCCGGACCGTTCCTTACCAATTATAAGAAAGTTTTATATTAATCAATCTTCCCGGTGACATTCTTTCTATATGCTCTGTTTGTCTTTCATTGGTAATATTCAGAAAATCAACAGCTATCTTCATATTATCAAACGGGACCTTCCAGACCTGAACATCCAGAGTATAATAAGCATCTATTTCTTCAGAATTGTCATCATTAATGAATTGTCTGTCTTTGTACCGGATCCCAAGAATAATATTAATAAACTTATTTTCCCATTGAATGCTAACCTTCGTTTGGTGGATCGGAGAATAAATTAAATATTTTCCCTCCAATTCAGGATTGTCAGGAAACTTCGATATGGTTGACTGGTTGTACGTGTAATTACCGGAAAAAAATATTGAACCATAGGATCTATATGTGAAATCGAATTCGGCTCCATAGATATCAACTGCTGTTATATTTTCTCTTCTGTAAATTGGTTTTTTCCCCCAGAGTAAATCCCCCGTATCAACAAAGTACAGAAAATCATTCCCCTTCGAATAATAGAATGACGGTGAAAATTTCATTGTGTTTTCAGGCGAATAATCAAAACCAAATTCATAACTGTCAATTGTCTCCGGACCAAGTTCTGGATTTGAGACTTTGGGTCCTAATCGCATCCATCCTGATCTGCACAAATCATCTAAAATTGACGAACGGAAACCTTTTGAATAAGATAAATAACCACTCAAATTCCCGAACAAACTATACCTCGCCGCAATTCTTGGACTATAAGCATCCCACCGATTTTCATCTAAATCATCGTTATAGGCGTAAAAAGGATTCTCTTCTAAGTTTGCATGGAAATAACCGTCATAGAATTTCACCTTATCATAGCGAAGGCTTGCGATAATGCGTAATCTTTTATCCATCAAACCAAACTCATCCTGAAGGTAAACAGCAAGGAATTGCATTTTACCACGATTTAAAATTGTATCGGGTGATGTGGTATAATAATCACCACCATCAACACTTCCCGATTTTAATTCAAATCCCAAGATCATCGTGTGGTTAGACTCAATATTCCGTAAATAATAAAACAACAATCCTTTGTCTACACGATTGGAGGTAACGTCAAATTTCTGATATTCCCCTTTTTTTATCCGTTCATCAACCCGCAAATAATTCTCAAATTGATAAAATCCATTTAATTCATATTTAGAATTTTCTCTCCTCCCGGTAAATTTCCCCTGAAAAAAATGTGTGTCGAAGTGTCTATGTTTTCCATCAACTTCCTCAATTATCTCCCCTTCTCCGCGTTTGTCATCATAATAATCATACAGCACTTTTACACTTGTAGCAGGATTTAAGTCAAATCCCATTTGTGCTGATATTCCTTTTTCATCAAGGAAGAGTGGCACGGTATATTCTGTCTTCAGTGTCTCGGGCAGGTCTATATAGCCATCGCTTCTCCTATAGAATCCATCAACACCAAAGTGTAATTTATCATTTTTTTGCATGGAAAGATTAAAATTCGTACTCAATGTGTTATATGTCCCATAGGAAACATTTGCACCCCCACTGAAATTTTCCACTGGAGTTTGGGTAATAATATTTATCACACCTCCCATAGCGTTATTTCCATAAAGGGAAGATCCAGCTCCTTTGAATATTTCAACCTGCTCAATATTATTCACATTGATTCTGTTCCAGTTGGCAACCCCAGTATCAGATTTATTGATGGGAACACCATTTACCAATACTAAGGTTCTTCCCGGCTCATCCCCCGAGACACCACGCAGACTTACCACAGGTCTTATCTCGAAAATTCCTGATGTTCGGTGTACATTCAGACCCGAAGAGTATTTAAGAACGTCATCTAACTTTTGAGATGGCAGACTTTTTAATTCGTCTTGTGTGATCACTTCCACCCTTCCGGGAATTTCTGATAATCTTCGCTCTGTTTTGGTGGCTGTAACTAAAACAATGTTACCTCTCAAGATTGTTGATCGAAGTTGAATGTTAACGGTCAGGTTCTGATTTTGACCTAATGAGAGATTTCTAACTGCTTCTTCATAACCGATAAAACTCACTCTTAATACATATTCTCCCGGTTCAGCTATGCTAAGTTGGTATTGTCCTTCCTTATTAGATGTCGTTCCTAAATCCCCTCCCACCAGAACAATATTGGCACCACTTAACGGTTGATCGGTTTTTGAGTCAAGAACACGACCGGTAATTGTAGTTTGGCTCATTGTGTACGAAGCCAAAAACAAAGATATTACGGCCAAATATATAATGTGGTTTTTTATCATTTTTTCAACTCCTAACTTTAATCATTGTTTACAAATATTAAATGTATTGTCCTCATAAAACAGGAAAGCCCCCATCCCACGTTGTGGAAAAGAGGCTATATTTTTTCAAGTGCCGGTTACTCTCGCACCTTAGCACTTTGTATTTCCTCCTTTCCAAGTCACCCCGAAATATTTCAGGGATCGGGAGATCTGACAGTTTCCCGCCTGACCCTATCGGCTTTTACTCTTAGACTTTCTTTCCTTAGAGTAAAAGCTCGGAGGGAACTAATTTTTCAAAAAGCGCTGGTAATTTACCACAGGTGAAAAATCACACGAGGTAAAATTTATTTTTTACGTTCCCAGAATGATTTGCCCGGTAAATTTAATTTAACAGCTTGTTCCTTGAATGCTTTGGTATCTAATGCGTTTCTTTCTTTGTAAAAGTTCCAGGTTGAATCCACATCTGAACTGTATTTAAGACCAAGGTAATGATCTTTATTTTCGTACCGTTTCATCCATAGATCCCACTGATCTTCAGCCAGTAAACCTTTCTCATAAACTGTTTCCACATTTGCTTTAATCCGATCCCAATAATCCTTGTTATCCTTGTAAACAAAAGGCGTCGTGTTTGTCTTTGTAGGAATACCCCAAGCGCTTCCTGGAATATCATACAAAGCGTATGGAGCAAATTTTGATGGGTGATTGGATTCAACCCACTCTTCTGCTTCTTTATCTCCGTGCTCCGCAGCCCATGCAATCAATTCTACCATATCCTCCTGCAAATCCCAGATACCATGCCACTGTGTGAAATCGGCTCCCATCATTTCAGCTCCATGGCGGAAGCGACGTCCCTCGTGATGCCAGGCATGGTACATTTCAAGTTCTGGTACTTCATCCCATCCGTTTAATACAGGATTTGAATAAAAATTGCCGTCAGCTTTTAGTCTATCTATCAAACCATTATTAGTTAACTTTTTCGTCCAATAGACAAACATTCTTCGGATTTCATTATACTGCAGATTTACTAAATCAGCAGTCACTAAATAGGTTTCTATAAAATCTGGAGCATGACAGCTCTTGCAAATGGATTCCATTCGTTCTCGTTTCACTTCCCAGCTTCCAAGATTTTCCTCATCCCAGACAGTGCGATAGCTCCACGGGGACTGAGATTCCCATGCTAAACGAGCGCTGACATTATGCGTCATAGGCTGCTTTTCATTCCCATCCATATGACATGTAACACATACTGGCGCTTCAATGGGAATTGGTTCATTATCATCGGTGTGGTATCCCATATCCCATTCACCACCTTTAGTTATGAAAATGTTCCCGTGTTTGGACTCATTATAAATCTCAATGTGTGGATGATCCGGACCGATGTGGCATTCACCACATGTTTCAGGCTGGCGCGCTACTGCCAGATCAAATGAATGTTTAGCATGGCACACATCACATTCTCCGACGCTACCGTCAGGCCAGATATTTCCAACCTGATGACACTGTTCACAACCGTGCTTGGTAGAGATGGGGTTTTCATATACTGCCCTGTCAGCATTAGCAAATAGCCAGAACTGGTGTGCGTGTTTACTGTTAGCAAATTCTGCCACCTGTTGCTCATGACATTCAGCACAATCTTTTGGGGTAGGGTGACGTGCAATTAAAAAATCACTCTCGGGGCATCTCTGAGCATCAAAGTCACCATCTTCAGCTTCGTGACATTCAAAACAACCAATACCCATAACTGCATGTTCACTTTCTTCCCATGCATCTATCTGCTTCACGGCAATATTTTCTTTTTCGTGACAAGTGATGCATCGAGCTGTAATATTATCAATATCAATTTCTGGCTTGTATTCCTGCGTCTTTTTTATTTCAACTGTTGCAACAATCATAAGAGATACAATAAGAAGCACACTAAAAATACCAATTAACCACTGTTGGATCTTTGCGTTGTTCATGTGTTACCTCCGGTCTATTATTGTTAATAATTAAAGCGAAATGGTTTCTAAAATCGTGAATGCTATAAGTACTAAAATAGCAGTTCCTCCCAATATATAATTGATAATTGCTCTCCTGTCCTCCTTCTTTGAAGTTAGAGGTTCAATAAATGGCCAAAAAATCATTATTAGCACAATCAATCCAATCAACAGGATCCCCAGTTTAATTGGAACCAGCTTCAGGAATAAGAATACAGAGAAAAAATACCACTCAGGTTTTATATGAAGGGGGGTATTCATTGGATCAGCTGGCTGGCCTAGCCCCGGAGGAAGGATTACCGTCAGTAAGCTTATCAGGGAAAGAAGGAATAACGTGACTATGATAATCTTATTGAAATGAGATGGATAAAATGAATAATATCCTTTATCATATCCCTCCGGTTCAGATATACCATGAACCCGTAACACAATTATGTGAATAACAATCATTAGCGTAATCAAAAGTGGAAGCAACCACACATGCAGGGTGTAAAACCGTGTTAGAGTATTCGCAGTAACACTCTCTCCTCCTCTCAGCATATTTACTAAAAATCCACCGATAAGGGGCGTTTCCTTTACAAGGTTTGTCCCCACAGTAGCAGCCCAATAGGATAATTGATTGTAAGTCAGAGAATAACCAGTAAATGATATGGTTAACACAAGAAACAACAAAATAAATCCCACAATCCAATTAATTTCCCGGGGCTTCCGGTAAGCATGGGTAAAAAAGACTCGCATCATATGTAAAAACATGGAAATAATCATCAAGTTAGCGCCCCAGCTATGAAACCCGCGAATCCAGAATCCTAATTGTACCTCTTCTGTTATATATCTGACGCTTTCATACGCCATCTCCGGTGATGGTACAAAATAAAACGCCAGAAGGATTCCCGTGACAATCTGTATCGGGAGCAAGATAAACGGCGTTGTTCCCATAGCCAACAACCATTTTTTCATATGTAACGGAATCGGTTCTTTAATAAAAATATTTTCATTGATTTCGACAAATTTCTCGTAATCAATTGGAAATCGTTCTTTTAACCACTCTTTTACACTCATGACCAAGGACCCTTAACTTTATCTTTAACATAAACAAACACTAAATCTTCCTCCTGCTCTACTTTATACTCATGTAGAGGTTCAGGAGGAGGACCATCAACAACTTTCCCCGTTTTATCAAATATCCCTTTATGACAGGGACAAAAGAAACGGTTATTATTCTCCTCCCATTTTATAATGCAGCCAAGATGGGTACAGATTCCAGAAAATACTTTAAAGCCATCCTCAAGATGAACTACAAACACCGGTTTCTTCTGTATGGTAATCTCCTTTGCTTCTCCAAAAGGAATTTTACTAACCCTTCCAACTAAGTATTTATGATATTTCACTTCATTTTTTCCTGGAAATATGAAAAGGTATAAGTTTCTGACAAATGCTCCAATACCAATGACTAAAACACCAATAATTCCAAATTTAAAGAGGAAATCTCTTCGTGTTTGCTTTTGTTGCTTTTCTTTTTCCATTTAATTACCCTATTTATTTGTAATCTTAAATATTTATTGTCTCGAATTGTTTAAGTTTTTCCAATTTCAAAATTTTTTCATTTCCTTATTTAAAAGTAATTGACAGTGCCTGACATCCAATATCCCTGCATCTGTCGACACACTCAAAACAATTGTAGCAGTAGGGATATATATCTGTCAGTCTCGGGTTTAAATTTATTGGACAGGCTTTGTTACATGGGTTTTCGGTTTTTTCACTGCATTTTGCACAATTACCCGGTTCATATTTTATCTTGAGAGCATGTTTAGATCGAACCAATGCCAAAGTTGCTCCCACCGGACAGGCATATTTACACCAGAACCTTGAAGCAACAAATACTTCTAATACAAGTAAGATAACTACCAGCAGAACCTCGATACCTACAACATTGTAGAAGAGACCATCCGCTATTTGAGAAGTAATTAATCCCGGCATTGAAATCAACGTAATTACAGGTACACCTGTAATTATTAATAGCATAAGAATAATACCAAAAATTAACCAGTAATATTGAGGTTTGGGGTTTCTGTTTCGATAGGTTACAGACGGTTTGATTTTTCTTCGTAATTTTTCTGAAAACTCCGCAATAAAATTATAGGGACAAACCCAACTGCAAAAAACCTTTCCAAAAAATATCGCAATTAGAATTGGAATAACAATTGCTATCAGTAATGGCAGATGAATACTTTTGGTTAACAATATAGTTTGCAGCACCAATGCAGGATCCACAATATCCAATTCACCAATACTTAAACTATAAAAAGTTCCGCTGACAGCATGGAAACCTATTTTATTTAATAACGGTATGGCTACGATCAATAGAACTGTGCATACCTGAATCGTTCTCCTCAGAAAATGAAGGTGGTCGTTAATATATTTTTCAAACTTCCTCATTTCACTAACTGATAACCTTGTGTGAACTCAACATAGTGATGGAAGTTTGTTCTGTCGGACAAACATGTTCACAAATGCCGCATCCGACACATTTATCTTCATGCACCACAGGATATAACTCTTGTTCTAAGGTTATTGCTCCTCTGTAAATTGGACAGCGATCAAAACAAGCACGGCACATGATACCATTGTAAGCAAAACACAGTGTTTTATCAATCACAGCAATGCCCATCCTGATGTCTTCTTTTGATTCGACTGGCTCAAGAGCATTTGTGGGACAGGAATCAATGCAAGGAAAATCGTCACACAGATAACAGGGGATGTCTCTGGGAGCAATGAACGGCGTCCCCATCTTCAGCCCCCATTCCCCGTGAGCAAACTTGATAGAGTTGTATGGGCACACCTCTTCGCACTTCCGGCAGCGAATACAAAGCTGAAGAAATTCATCTTCTTCAACTGCTCCTGGGGGTCTTAGGGGATCTTGTAAATAGGTTAATTTACTTAACCATTCCAACAACATTTGTTAATATTACTTCTCCTCGTCTTCCTGTAATTTTATATCTTCAAAATTCACGTAAGCTGGATAAATCCCAAGCACCCCTGGAATTGTTTTAATGATTTTGTCGCTCATTTCCTCAAGCTCATTTGGCGTTTCTCCTTCAAACACAGCCACAATAAAATTCTCCTTGTGGACACCATAAGTGGTGACATTTTTAATCTTATTCAATTGAAGTAGAATATCGTTGGTTTTTTCTGGTACGGTTAACACTACAACTCCTGCTATTGGCATATTACTCTCCTGTATGTAAAATTCTAATTGCCGGTTTTTCTGCCGGACAAACGTTAATGCAAACTCCACATCCTGTGCACTTATCTTTTATGATAAACGGGCGGCCAATGTGGTCGGTAGAAATTGCCTGTCCGTTTTCTGGACAACTGTTAACACAGGTAAGGCAAAAATGATCTTGATATGCATGACAATATTGTTCATCAATAGACACCACTCCCAGTGGTAGATGACTATTTTTCTTCTCTACTGAACCCGTAGAACAAACATCAATACAGGGAAAATTATCACAGAAATGGCATGGTTCTATTTTGGGAACAATAACTGGATAACTATCTAATCGAGAATGGTTTTTATGCCATACTCTGATAGACTCGCTCGGACAGACTTCAACACAATCGTAACACTGATTGCATTTATCAAGAAAAGCGTTTAGGTTTTCTATCCCCGGGAGTAATAAATAATCTTGGTATTTATCGCCAGATCCATTTGAATTTTTCAAGATCTCACTTTTAAATAAATGTGTGAAACCCCGGATAAATTCTTTCCGTGACACTACATCTTGATTAAGTCGAGCCATCAATTAATCTTCGTAAGATAGCAGAGAGGGTGGGGGTATTTAAACCTATTACCCCCACCATTAATGCCAAGAGGGAACACATTCGCCCTGCGATTAACCTGTAATCAGGCTTTTCTGATTCTGGCAGCAGCGACCTTATATTCTGGTTCTTTTGAACCGGGATCAAATATATCACTGCACAGCACATTGATCGGCCACTCTCTCCAATGGAATGGAACAAATACAGTCCCCGGAGCAGGTCTGTCAATCACTCTTGCTTCGATCTCCAATTCACCGCGTCGAGTCTCAACGACCACCTGATCCTTGTTCTTGATGCCCATTATTTTTGCATCAGCAGGATTAATCTCTACGTAGGCTTTCGGAGCTGCTCGATTAAGTTCGGGTGATGTCCCGGTCATTGTCAATGTATGCCAGTGTTCGAGAATACGTCCGGTAGTCAAGGCTATCGGAAACTCTGCATCCGTCAGCTCACCCGGATCGGCGTGAGGTCTCATCCAGACTGTAGCTTTACCATCTTTCGCCTTAGGTCCATAAAAATACATCCGGCGGCCCTTTTTCTTTTCAGCTGGAAGTGAATCGTAGATCGGATCACCGTCTGTAAAGCGTTTGTATGTGCCGGGATGATCTTCAGTCGGCACCGGCCAGGTCAAACCCCGAACCTCCTTTAGACGACTATATGAAGCGCCCATGAGGTTCATATCTTTACCCTTAGTCAGGCTGCGATATTCGTCCCACATGATCTCTGCGGTTTCGTACTTGGCAAACTCTTTTTCAAATCCCATCTTTTTACCAAGGTCGCGAAGGATGAAAGCGTCCCATCGAGCTTCACCAGCTGGATCTATTATTTTAGGCATATACTGAGAGCGTCGTTCCGTACAACCATATATACCTTCTTTTTCTGTCCAGAAAGCAGCCGGTAGAACAACATCTGCATAATCCGTTGTCATTGTCGGGAAGAACGAGTCCGCAACAACAACAAACTGCTCTTTCAATCCCTTCCAGTATTTACTTGAGTTGGGCAATGAATGAGCCGGATTTGTGCACATGATGTAAATTCCTTTGATATCACCCGTGTTCAACGCAGAAAACATAGCGATCGTGTGCTTACCCGGTTTCGGCTGAATGTTGCTTGCAGGAACGCCCCAGACATTTGCAACCTTTTTCCGATGAGCTTCTTTCACCACCAGATGATGACCGGGAAGTATATGACACAATCCACCACCTTCTCGCACACCACCACAAGCATTCGGTTGGCCAGTTAGTGAAAACGGATCACTACCCGGAATACCAATTTTGCCTGTGATCAGGTGCCAGTTATTAACTAGATTATTTGCCCAGACACCACGCATACGCTGATTCAATCCCATCGTCCACATACTCATAGCTGTTTTTGCCTTACCAAACATCCGTGCCGCCTTGATGATATCTTGCGCTGGAACACCGCTGATCTTTTCAGCATTCTCAGGTGTGTAGTCTTCTAAGAACTTCTTGTACTCCTCAAACGTATGTTTGTTTTTGTTATTATCCTTAATGAAGACATGCTTTTCTATGAATGATTCATCGGCATAACCTTCATTAACAAGGACATGCGCTATTGCATTAAAAACAGCTAGATCAAATCCCGGTTTTGGGAACAGATGTAAATCTGCTACCTGATCCGTTGGAGTTTTCCGCGGATCGATAACAACAATTTTTACATTCGGATTTTTGTTTTTATGTCGCATAATCCTTTCGAAGACGATTGGATGTGCTTCTGCAGTATTTGTACCTACCAGCATAAAGAGTTCTGCTTTTTCAATATCCTGATAAGTCCCTGCAGGTTCATCAGCACCAAGACTGGTCAAATAACCGCCCACAGCACTCGCCATACAAAGACGTGGATTCCCTTCAACGTTGTTTGTACCGATGCAGCCCTTGAATAGCTTGTTCGCCATATAGGTCTCTTCCGTTTCCCCCTGTCCTGAACCGTAGAAAGCCAGTGCGTTTCCACCGTGTGCTGTACGAATATCATTAAATTTCCTGGCAACGAGATCTAACGCTTCATCCCAGCTGGCTTTTACCAGTTTTCCATTCTTACGGATCATTGGGTGTTTCAGACGGGTATCAGCATGCACCGCTTTGTTAAGATAGAACGCCTTCAAACACAGATGACCATTATTTATAGTGTTTTCATTGTCGCCCTTAATCGCAGTGATTTTACCGCCTTTTTCACCGATCATAACGCCACAGCCTACACCGCAGTATCGACATACAGACTTATGCCAGGTAGTCCAGAACGCTCCGCCATACAACTTACCGGGAAACAACTGAACACCAATACTTGCTGCGGCTGTTGCTGCTGCCGATGTTTTAATAAACTCTCTTCGAGATATTGCCATAATATTCTCCTTTTTTATTCGTGAGGGATTAATGTGTGTCCGTCATGACAACGGAAGCAACCTCTGTTTTTATGCTCTGAAAGATGATCTTCACTGTTTGAATGACAGGTAATACACTTTTCCGTAAAAGCCACGGGATAAAATTCTACTTCTCCATCACCGTGGCAAATGTAACAACCAAAATTCATTCTTCCATGCCCACTGCTCTTCCAATCAGATACAATTTCAGGTGTTACATCAATATGACATTCGTTACAACTCAATGAGAAATCTGCATCAACATGTTTTCCTGTAACAACTGTATTGCCCAAACCTATAATGGTACAGGAAATTATCAGAGAACTAACGAGTGCAGTTATACCCATAACAAACATCTTCCAGGCATTACTGACATTAAACATTATTTCTCCTCACTTTCTTTGATAATATGAGAAAGGAAGGGCGGACAAAATTGCCCGCCCATCTCTTCATACCCTAAAACTTATAGACTACCATTCCCTTCAGTTCGTAAGCCGGATCCATTTCATCAGCATGACCGTTGATCAGGTAACCAGCGGCATCACCCGGAATAAAATAACCACCACGAAGCATAAAGAAGAGGTTCTTGTACACATTGTGTTTTAGACGGAAGTCAACTTCCATACCCAAATCTGTGGATCCATTTTCACCAGCAAAATAGGTTCCTGCTGTATCGGCTTCCATAATCTCGTTGCTGGCAATAATGTAACTTCCAGACAGGAATAGTGAAGTATTACTAGTCAGTTTGTAATTTACATTACCCTGAACAATTGTCGTATTTTCAAGTTCGCGATAGGCTTTCACATTGGGTGCGCCAAGTCCCTGAGGAGTAATACCTTCTTCATCCGGCATAATGGAATCTTCCCAGATCTCTGTGATATAGAAAAACCCGGATGTACGAAGTTTATTCACGTTCGTGAAACCAGCTTCGTTTGGATCATCTCCGGATCCCAACCCGAAGATACCACCAAGTTTAAGTTTATCACTTTGAGCATAACTTAATTTAGTATACAGATTGTACCCGCTCAAGTCCAAATCGTTGATCTCGTCTTTTCCTGTTAGATAATCAAACTCTCCGTCAAAACTCAGTTTACCTGCTTTATACGAACCAGAAATTCCGAAGGCGGTTAACTGTGTAACTGTAGCAGCATCTCTGTTTCTGAAGAATTGAAGGTCATCTACAATGTATGCTGTTGCATCTTCATCGGTTACATTTTCTTTGTAATAGAAACCGAACAGATTGTATTTCAGATTTCCACCTCCACCTTTGTAGCTACCCATGTACAGATCGGAATCACCGTTATTTGTTCCTTCGTCCGTTGTATTATCTGCGCCTTCAGAAACTTTTGCCCAGCCAAGCGACAAACTACCAAAACCAACCTGTACACCTTCATAGTTATTGTCCACCATCAGTTTGTTTCCAAGCCCAAACCACATGCGACCGATCTTCATATTGAAGGGAAGTGTTGGGTGATTGAAATCAACATAAGCCTGATCCACATGCATCAGATAGTTTTTATCCTTGAAATCAAATAGAGCGCTTGCTCCACGATTTGTCAATTCACCTTTTGAACGCATGGCATTATCAACACCCCACCATCCTTGAGCAATATCAAAACGGGTAACGAACTTCAGGTTATCACTTGCTATACCTTGCACCTTGAAACGCAGCATTTGAACAATATAGTTCATGTTGTAGCTATCTGCGTTCAGTGTAAAGGCTTGCTGATTTTGCGCCCAAGCAGTATATACACCACCCACTTTAAAATCTGTGGCATATAGGGAACCACCCAGAACCGCAAGTAACAGCGCCATTACCGTACATCGTTTTATCATGATTTATCCTCCTTGTTTTATCAAATAGTTACATGATATCATAGGCAAATATTATGCCAAACTACTAATATATTTCATATACATCAGATAAATAAACAGTTATAGCAACTGTGCTGTTTTGTTAGCAAATCATTTATTGACAATATATGGTCACTCTGACTATATTCAGTCGGGATTTACAACTAATCATGCGTCTAACAATTAAAGTTATCCTCATCGTTGGAGGGCTCGTCACTCTGCTCATTTCTATAATTTTTACCACCCTCATCATTCGTATCAATCAACAGAACGAACAGAATATATTGTCATCGGCTCGCTCCATTTATAGAAGTGTTCTCATCACACGAAAGTGGGTATCTAATTATGACGGAATTTTGGTAAAAAAAATGGCTGGGATGAAAGCCAATCCATATCTCCCTAATCCGGAGCTTGCTACTGAAAATGGAGACACGTTGCTATTAAAGAATCCGGCACTGGTAACCCGGGAGCTAAGCGAATTAAGCAATCAGATGGGAGGAGACTTTTCCTATCATATGGCAAGTCAGAAGTTTATAAATCCCGTTAATAAACCGGATGAATTTGAAGAATCTGCATTGATTTTTTTCCACGATACAACATTAGATAAATCGAATAAGGAATATTATCAAATCGAGGAAATTTCAGGAAGACATTATTTCAGGTATTTCGCCCCCCTTTATACTGATCAATCATGCTTACATTGCCATGCTGCTCAGGGATATAAAGTTGGTGATATACGGGGAGGGATAAGCGTATTACTGGCCATTGGTCCCTATTTAGAAGCACAAAGATCCAATCTCATTTTCCTCATTATATTAGCGTTTTTATCCATTTCACTTTTAAGTGCTCTAATTTTTATAGCCATCCAAAGAAGTGTCATTAAACCTTTGCGAATGATAGAAAACTCCACCCATGAAATACAGGAAGGGAATTACAATTTTCAACTTAACATTCCGAACAAAGATGAAATTGGAAATCTGGCACAAGCTTTCAATACCATGGGAAACAGAATACAAAAATCTACAGATCAACTTAAAGCCTCCGAAAGTAAATACCGAAGTCTTATCGAACATTCTTTGGAATCCATCGCCATCATCAGACCCAATGGGGTCATCATTGATTGTAATTCTAAAATGATAAACATTGCTGGATATTCGAAGAGCGAACTAAAAGGAAGTAATTTTTTTAACCTAATTGATGAACAAAATAAGAAAAAGATTCATGGTTTAGACAATACTACAGTCGATAAAGAAATATCAGCAGTAAATTATGAAACTACACTTCATACAAAAGATGGACTTGAGATACCTATTGAAATTTACAATATAAAAGGCTTTTCATTTGAAGAAGAGGAAAATCTATCTTTTGTCTATTTACGTGATTTGACAGAAAGGAAAAAGGTAGAAAAATACTCCATTCAGACCGAAAAAATGTTTGCTCTTGGTCAGCTTTCTTCTGGAATAGCTCACGAAGTTCGTAATCCTCTTTTTGCTTTGAGTAACAATATTAATTTTTTAAACAAAAAGATGAAGGATTCCACAGAATTTCAAGAGATTTATCCTGAGTTAAAAAACAGTGTAGATAGAATCCATAACATCGTCTCTATAATACTTGATTATGCCAAGCCTCATAAACCTGAGTTTAAAAAAGTGAATATAAACGAAGTTATCAGAAAGAGTTTAATGTTAATTAAAAAACAACTTGAAAAATCCACCATAAAAATCAAAACTGATTTCCAAGAAGGGGATTCCACCCTCGAAGCTGATCCGCACCAGCTTGAGCAGGTTTTTTTGAATCTGATATTAAATTCCCTGCAGGCAATGGGCC
The DNA here is from genome assembly GCA_964626495.1 of uncultured bacterium. Lineage (GTDB taxonomy): Bacteria > Fidelibacterota > Marinisomatia > Marinisomatales > CAZVFT01 > JACNLN01. The sequence goes on along the minus strand of CAZVFT010000007.1, from coordinate 9,310 downwards.
AATTCGGTGAATTGACTATAAAAACAAAATCCCTCCGCAATTTCTTTTTGACCACTATTCAGGATACAGGTAAAGGGATTCCAAAAAATGAACTGAGCAGAATTTTTGATCCTTTTTTCTCCAAATTCCCAAACGGTACTGGGTTAGGGCTTGCTATTGTTCAGCGAATTTTAGATCAGCATAGTGCCAGATATTTTGTAGAAAGCGAAGAAAATTTGGGAACGACATTCTCTATGCATTTTCCTTATAAACAAGGATAAACAGTCATGAAGTTTCAAATACTTATCATAGATGATGAAGCTCTTGTATGCAGGTCTATTAAACGGATATTAAACGACAAAGAGAAAAAGGTTATTACGACAACGACAGTAGAAAACGCCAGAACAATCCTGCAAGATCAATCAATAGACCTTGTCCTGCTGGACTACAAACTCGGCGAAACAGATGGATTAACTGTATTGAAGGAAATCAAAGAAAAACAGCCGCACATTTCAGTGATTATGCTTACTGCATTTGGTACTATTGATCTGGCAGTTCAAGCTATGAAAAGTGGTGCTTACGATTTCATCCAGAAGGAAGAGGATGCTAACTACATTCAATACACCGTACAGAGGGCGTTGGACACCCTTCGATTAAAGAAAGAGGTCGAAGAATTGCGGAAAAAATGTGAGGAAGAAATTTCACTCCCCGAGATTATCTCTTTTTCACCTCCAATGCAATATGCTATCAAGCTCGTAAAGGAGTTTGCTCAAACAGATGCAACAATTCTTCTCACAGGTGAAACAGGCACTGGAAAAAGTCTCATTGCAAAATACACACACTATAATAGCCCCCGGTTTGCCAACCCATTTGTTGTAATCAGTTGTGCTGCTATTCCACATGAATTGATTGAAAGTGAACTTTTCGGCTACGAAAAAGGAGCCTTTACAGGTGCTCGAACTGAAGGAAAACGTGGTTTGATTGAACAAGCTAATGGGGGTACCCTCCTTCTTGATGAAATAAGCGAACTCAACCTTGATTTACAAACAAAATTGCTCCATGTTATTGAAAACAGTGAATTCTATCGAGTAGGAGCTGTTCGCCCTTCTCGTGTGGATGTTCGTTTTATTGCTGCCACGAATACAGATCTGGACGAACAAGTCAATACAAAAAATTTTCGACAAGATTTGTTTTATCGGTTGAATGTTGCCCACCTTAAGATTCCATCTCTAAAAGAACGTAAAGAGGATATTTTACCCCTGACTAAACTGTTTATTGATGAATTTAATCAGACGTTCAACAAATCTATTTCAAAAATAGACAAGAAAGCAGAATCGTTTCTTTTAACAGCTCCATGGCGTGGAAATGTTCGGGAATTACGGAATTACATCGAAAGGGCTCTATTACTCACCAAACGAAAGGTGCTTATGCTTGAAGATATTTTTAATTCTGATTTTACGAAATCTTCAGGAGCAACTCATCCAAACGATGCAACATTTAAAGTCCAGTTAAATCAACAGCCTGATACTAATCTGCTTCATGAAGCACAAATGCGGATTATTGAACAAGCTCTTGAATTAACAGGTCAAAATCGGACTCGAGCTGCCAAAATGCTGGGCATTCCTCGAACATCGCTCAATTTCTACATCAAGCGGTATCAAAGAGATAAATAATATCACTTCCACCTGTATTTAACTGATATGAACCAGCGGTCTATTGTTTACATTGCAGTATTCGGTACACTGTGGGGTTTTGCTGAAGCTACACTCGGTAATGTCCTGCATTTGCTCCACCTTCCCCTTTCTGGATCTATTCTCTCAGCAATCGGACTGATGATCATCCTGATAGCTCGAGTATACAACCCTGTCCGAGGTTCCACTCTCCTGATGTCTATTATCGCTGCCTCCATTAAAATTCTGAGTTTTGCTACCATAAAGGTTGGACCATTTGTTGCTATCATTATGGAAGGGTTCCTTATCGAAGTTGTTTTAACTATCTTTGGACCAAAACGCCTTGGATTTCTTCTAAGCGGGGTGATAATGGCTTTATATCCATTGATACAGAACGTTGTCGTAAAATCCATTCTGTTCGGATCCAGCTTTGTGCCAGTAATACTGGATCTTGCCAAAGGATTTTCAGAACAAATGGGTTATGCTGCCGGATGGTGGATTTTAGGATTGTATATCTTTGCTCATCTCGCCATCGGATTGGGAGCTGCTTATTTTTCCTGGATTCTTAAGAAACGATTAACCGCCAAAATAGCATGAACATTATTTCTATTCTAAAATCCAAACGATTGTGGATATCCATAATTATTTTAATTGGGATCTTCCTGCTAAGATACAATTCTTATCTCATCACCGCTGGAATTTTACTGTTGGGCGGTTTCTATAATCCTAAGACGTTACGCCCTTTTAAAAACTATCGGTTCTGGATTGTCATTTTATTACTGGTCATTATCGTACCAATTTTCACCGGGAACCAAGATCAATCCATCCTGGGAATTTCATATAGCAGTGAACGGCTTTCCAAAACATTGCTGATGGCGTTACGAGGAATGTCTGTTTTCATTCTCTTTCAGGTTCTCACAACAAATCTGGAACATCAAAAAGTCCAGATGCTGTTCTCCAAAATGGGTATCACCCGTTTCGATACAATCTACACTCTGTCAAAAGAAACGCTTCCCAGGGTAAAAAGTATCCTCGGAACACGATATTCCCAATTCCGTGATAATTGGCACCACCGACATTCACCAAACCATCTGATGAATTTTATGATTTATCTGTTCTCAGATTTCATTCATCTTGCCGATCACCTCGATGAAACATCTCAAGATAAAAAGAAAGTAAAGCCTGAAGATTTTTTAAAAAGCACTGTTCTTGAAAATAAGCCTGCTCTTATTATTGTCACTGGAGACCCCGGTGCTGGTAAAACTCCCTGGTTGGAATCACTCGTTCAACTCTTGTTGGATGATGGTCATAAAGTGGATGGACTTATTTCTAAAAAAATTATTCAATCTGATGAAAAATGGCATCATGAAATCCTTCATATTTCGACAGGAAAAAAGCGCTCACTAAATACGATGGATAAAATAAATACACAAATAAAAGCGGGGAAATTTTATTTCTATCCTGAAACTATCGAATGGGGATGTGAACGGCTTATTTCGGCAAAATCATCAGAATGGCTGGTGCTGGATGAGGTGGGACTTTTGGAATTTGATAAAAATGGGTTTTTCCCTGCATTGAAACAAATTGCAGTAGATTTTTCCGTATATGTCGTTATCGTGGTACGATCGAATTTAATGGAACAACTCGAAGAGTTCCTTGTTGCTAATTTTTCTCCTATGGACAAGTGGCCCCGGCATGTTATCCGGCTTTAATTCTACGATTTTCGAGCAAGTTGATATGATGAAATAATAAAATGAACCAACCAAAACTTCCTGTCAATGCCTACATTTTAACTGGTGGTCAGAGCCGGCGATTTAAATCGGATAAAAGCCTTGTCAAGTTAGGGAATAAAACCGTTACTGAAATACTATATGACCGACTGAAATCTATTTTTCAAAACGTATTCGTTGTCGGTAAAAAAGTCCCTCCAATTGATCTCCCATTTATATCTGATTTGAATCATATCCAGTGTCCCCTGAATGGGATTGTAACCGCTCTGGAGCACAGCACCACCAAATGGTCATTCGTCATAGCATGTGATCAACCTCTTTTACAAAAGGAAACTATTATTTCACTGTACAATCATGTTTCTCCAGGCTTTCACATTGTAATACCAGAGACAGACAACAAACTTCACACGACCTGTGCATTTTATCATCAACACACACTTCCAGTTTTTGTAGGAGCTCTTTCCAGGGGGGAGTACGTTATTTTCAAACCGTTTGATGTTTTGAATGTTAAAAAAGTGGTAATAAAAAATTCAACTGTCGAGCAATTCATAAACATAAACACCCTGGAAGATCTTAAAATGGCTGAAAAGTTTTTTCTTGAAATAGGAGAGAAATAAACTTATTTAGGGTACCTCGCTATTAACTGTGGGTAATCGTTGAAAATTGCTCAACCGAAGTTTATGGACATGTTTCTATTTGCACAGTCATTAAGGGAAATATAATGGTGTGTTTTGCGGAGCGTAGTGGAGAAACGCATGGGAATTCCTCCATAGCCTCGTCCTTCCCGCCTGACAGATGGCGGGCAAGAAGGGCGAGGAGTAAAGAACACCAAACCATTACCAGGGCGTTCACGCCCTTATGTGAAGATATTGAGAGATAACGCCGTGAACGGCGTCAGATGCTGTATTGAATCTTATAACCCAGCCGTAAACGGCTGGGCTACGGATTATCGATCATTCTGGTACAAGATTATGAACAGACATGGTATAGTGAGAGAGGTATTAAACTTGGTTAAAACTACCGATCTTTGGTGAGTCAGAGTGCCAAATAACCTACATAAAATAGCGAAGAACCTTATTTATTGACTACACCCACAGAAAAATTCTCTGTGAACTCTGTGGCTTATCAACGTGGAGGCGGGGAGACTCGAAGGCTCGCCGTAGGTGTAACCTCCAGCTACGCCGAGGCCTCCCGTCCGAAACTATAAAAAAGGGTTCAGTTTTGACTTGGGAAACGCCGCAATCAATGCTCGTTTATATTTCCCTTTTGTAGGTCTTTTCAATTCTTTTTCCCTTAAACGGGCTTCTATCAGTGTTTCGTGTTCTTCAAAATAAACTAATTCTAAGGGACGTCTATACTTGGTGCTGGGCGTCTGTCCGGCATTATGGTCACGAATTCGCTCCCTCAGATCAATGGCGGAGCCAGTATACAGGTTCCCATCCTTATGTGAATGTAATATGTAAAGATACGGCATCTTAAAAAATTAGTGGAGGCGGGGAGACTCGAACTCCCGTCCGAAATAAAACCCCGAAAAACTTCTACATGTTTATCCGCAAGTTATATTTCATTCCGACTGCAACCAGCGGCAAAATCAGGTCGGAACCAGCTCATTAATTCTCATCCTGATAGCATGAGCATCTATCAGAACCAGCCTATGACTCTGACGCCCTTGAGAAAGACCATAAGCGAATCAAACCCAGGACGGCTTACGTCAATTAAGCGTAAGCAACATTGCCATAATTGGCACTTATTGTGTTTCCAGGTGATTTACGAGTTACCTGGATCTCGACATGCGGTTTAACAGCGTTCTTATCCCGTCGAAACCGGTCGCCCCCTTGTCAAAAATCTCTATATAAATTTACGTCATAATCCCACTAAAAGCCAAAATATCCTCACTTCTGCAAACATAAACCCTATGGTAAAATAATTAAACGTATCGGAATTTCCATAACTCATTGTCAAAAAACCCAATATTCTTACCCTGTGTAACATTTTTTCACTAAGGACATCATTCCATTTTTCTACTACTCCATCATTCCAAATAAGACAAACCCCTAAGTTCAATATTAGTGAACAGTACATTCCTAAAAATGGACAAGCCCCAACTTCCGCGGGGCTCATCGCTTGCCAACTGCTTCTTTCTTTGAAACGTTATTTTGTTCCAAAAAGCTTGCATAAATATATTTGACAGAAAAAAACAATACAAGTGATAAATGCAATTATTTTACGTTTTTCCATTTTTATTTCTCAATATTCATCGTTTCGGTCTAACCAAAAAAATAGGAGACTATTACCACATTTTTTTCGTAACATAAAACTATGAGACTAACCGTTGTTATTCCCATTTACAACGAATCCGCTACTTGCAAGATGTTAATTGAACGGGTCAAAACAAATCCCATTCCCAAGCAGATTATTGTTATTGATGACGGTTCCACCGACGGATCTACACAGATTCTTCGCGACATCAAGGAAATTGATCTCATAAAACACGACATCAATCAGGGGAAAGGAACTGCAGTCCAAACAGCAATTCCCCATATTCGAGGTGACTATGTTATCCTGCAGGATGGTGATCTAGAATACGACCCCAGTGATTACAAAAAACTCCTCCAGCCTCTGGAAGATGGAACTGCCGATGCTGTGTATGGGAGTCGCTGGTTAGAAAAAAATCCCTGTTGGACATTTCACTACATGGGTAATCGGTTAATCACCTTTCTTTCCAATCTACTGAATGGAGCAAATATCACTGATATGGCTTCTTGTCATAAGGCGATACCGTCAGATATTCTTCGTTCGCTGGATATCCGATCAACTGGTTTTGGACTGGAAGCAGAAATTACCGCCAAACTGTTCAAGCGGGATGCTCGCATAGTGGAAGTCCCTATACATTATCAGCGACGTACAAAACAGGCAGGAAAAAAACTGCGATTGAAAGATGGATTGGTTTCTGCGTGGAGCTGTGTTAAATACCGAATATTATCCTAATCAAATCACCTAAAAACCGTGTCCATTTATGACATTGTTCTACAATAAAGATATGATTACATTTTACCTAACTTAAGCGACACCCAAACTTGATTCTCCATAAAGATAAACCTGTTTGATAATTACTCTCGGAAAACTGTGTGATTATTCACGATAAGTCACGACTTACATATCGTAGCCGGGTACTTCTGAATGACAATAACGGATAGGCAAACTCACCCAATCAGGTTAATAAGCAGAAAGGAATAAATATGAGCCCGTGGGACTTAGATGTCAACCTAAGAGTAGTTGTCTTGGATTTACTTTATTTGAGCAGCTTCATTCTTCTGGGAACTATCCTCCGTAGATACGTCAAATTTTTCCAAACATATCTAATTCCTAACAATTTTATTGCCGGTTTTATCGCCTTAGCAGCTGGAACGCAGGGATTCGGTTTGATTGATCTCCAATCCGATCGCCTTATTCTCTATGTTTACCATTTCCTTGCTCTCACATTTATTGCTCTCGGGCTCCGGCAGGAAAAAACGAAATGGGGAAAGGGACCCTTGAGTAAAAGTTTATCTGGGTTATCTTCCTACTTGCTTCAAGCGATCATTGGTCTGGGTGTGGCTTTCCTGTTGTTCTACACACTTATGCCAGACCTGTTTGTGGGTATCGGACTTGTGGTTCCACTGGGTTTTGGTATGGGACCAGGATTAGCAGCCACTATCGCGGGAAGCTGGGAAGAATACGGATTTACCGGAGGTGCACAGGTTGGACTTACATTTGCCACTGTGGGTTATATGTATGCATTTTTTGTAGGAATGGCTCTAATCAATTGGGGTATAAAACGGAGAAAAACGAGTCTTATCAAAAGTCTCGATCACATTAGCAAAGAGGTGCGTACGGGTGTTCAAAAACCAATGAATGGTCCTATCGCCGGACGACTAACTCTCTCAACAGAAGCCATTGAACCTATGGCTTTCCATCTGGCTGCAGTCGGATTTGTCTATTTTCTTACCTACCTTGTAGTGAATTTCCTCTGTGGTTTTATGGAAACTCACGGATTGGGTGATCTCGTTGCTACCATCTGGGGATTCCATTTCGTAGTGGGACTGCTTTTAGCCATTCTTGTTCGCAAACTTCTTGATATGACCAAAAAGGCTTATCTCATTGACAGCGGTCTTATGACCCGGGGAATGGGACTTTTCCTGGATTATCTTGTTGTGGGAGCTATTGCTGGAATCAGTTTTACTGTCATTGGGCAATATTGGCTCCCGATTCTGCTTATGTCACTCCTTGCAGGACCGGCAACCCTTGGAATGTTATACTATGCTTGCTATAGAGCGTTTGATGATTTCCACTTCGAGCGGTTTATTGAATTGTTTGGTGAGATGACTGGTACAATTAACTCAGCACTGGTGCTGTTAAGAGTAACAGATCCGGAATTTAAAACCCCAGTGGCTGAAGATGCCGTTTATGGAAGTGGTATATCTCTATTCCTTGGATTCCCGCTTCTCTATGCTCTCAATGTCCCTTTTGTGCATTTTAACGGTTCCATTCAGGGATACTGGGTAACACTTGGCATTATCGTCGCATACTGGATATTGCTTATTCTCCTCTGGCGAGGAATTGGGTTTATTAAATTCAGAAAAATATCTACCTAACCAGTCTCTGTTTCCTCTTTGGGAGGATTCGCTAAAAGTTCCGGGTTTTCAATGTATCTTTTTCCGCTGGATGCAAGTTTCCCTCCGTGATAACCGTCCATCATGCGATGGTCAAGAGTAACAGCAACCGACATAATAGTACGAATCACAATTTCACCATTTCGCACCACAGGCTTCTCCTCTGCGTATCCCATGAAAATGGCTGCTGGTAGTTTGGAGGCTGGAAACAGAGCCCCCATCCCGATTGACAGTCCGTGTGTCCCGATATTGGAGAGTAAGATAGAGCCAAATGCGTTGTGAGTGAGACCCAGTGATTTCAATTGGAATCCCAGTTCATTTGTAAGCCACTTCAGAAACCTGAAGAGCCACCGCCGGAAGGGCCAGGGAATTTGGGAGAAGATATACTTGTTTCTCATCGCCTTATTTTCCGTTCCGCTCCGGGCTGTCTTGGCTTTTTCAATGATTTCATCGGCAATTTCGAATACCGTCTTCCGATGAGCCTCCCGGATACGAACGCTCCCCATCTCGCCACCCTCTCCCATATTTACAGCTACTGTGACAACAACATCATCCCGGGGTACCAGTTTCCCGCGACGAACAAAGGCGTTGATTTCGGGAACATCATATTTTAACACTCGACCTAAGGCTGCAGTAGCAATGTGAGTGAGAGTTATATATTTCCCCTCTCTCCTCTGTTTTTCAATAAACTTGACAGCATCAGTAACATCTACATCAATAGAGCCATAAACCTTCCCCTCGTTGGGAGGGGCGTAAATGGCTGTGGACATTTTTCGCCATGGAGTATTGTATTTGTCTTTCAAATCAACCATAATCGAACTAAAGATTGTATTCTATTTCACAAGATATTCACGTGCCATCCGGGAACCTTCCTCGATATTCACTTTAATAAGGAAATAACCTCCCAGAATGAAGAGTGTCAGAATCGAGAGGATACCATACCGAATATTGCCCGTTACCAATGTAATAGTACCCATCATAGCTGGCCCAATAACCGCAGCAAACTTCCCAAGCATATTGTAAAATCCAAAGAATTCTGCTGCTTTTTCCGCTGGGATGATACGAGTGTAAAGACTACGACTTAGAGCTTGAATACCGCCTTGAAACAATCCAACCATAGCAGCCAGCGCATAAAAATGCCAGACCTCCTTCATAAAATATCCAAGAAATGTAATAACTCCATAACCGAAAATTCCAACCATAATTGCTTGCTTTGCTCCAATTTTCTTGGCAAATAGGGCAAACAGAAGAGCACATGGAAAGGCGATAAACTGCACCA
>CAZVFT010000006.1:0-49225 GCA_964626495.1 uncultured bacterium | reverse complement strand
CGAACAGGCACAGCCAGGCTCCCGACTGAGAGAAATGAATTTGTATTCAGAAATAGTCCGAGATACAAGCATTAACCCTGTGAAACAAATTGGAGATTTACCTGCCCGACAATGCCATTCAGGCGGGGCTTTGCTATTTCACAGGGTTAACGTGGTGTCAACACCCAAATACCACCCCCTCTTTTCATTCTCCCCTCCGCCGGTAGTCGGACAGGCATCGAGGGGGAGAAGGTCTTGCCGGGAAGTCACAGCTCAAATTCTTATTGCAAACCCTATGGGCAAAACTGTTTGAAGCCACGCTACCAAGAACTCCTCTCTCCGCCAGCCGGTGGGAGAGGAATTTTACCCTGTGGAATCTCCGACCAGTCGGAGAAAATCGCAGATTTTATTCCACAGGGTGAAGGAGAGGGTGATCTTTTCTCTTACCTACCCGCCCTTCGGGAACAGGTGTGTCAGCAGTTTCATAGTAATAAAAGCTACGAAAGTTTTTGTAAGATAGAATAACTCGCATTGGACAACTCTGGTATAAAAATGGAATCCAAGTACGCATTATTGTGATGAACCTTAAATATAAGCTCCGGGATTTGGGGGATTTTTCACAAAGACTTTAAGAATTCGTAACCTATTATCGATTAACGAAATTGGAGAATAATGTGAAAAAAATTACGATGATATTTCTAATAGTTATGATAATTCCACTTTCGGCTCAAAACCAACATGAAAGTGACTTCTGGTTATCGCTGGACATGAAAGAAAAAGTGATATTTTTACAAGGTGTTTATAAAGGTCTCACAAAAGGATTGGTAGTTATGGAAAACGAAGTAAAAAGACAGGAAGCCAATGATCCTTTTTGGAGATCGCCATTCGTTCTGGAAAATTCTGCAGCTACGCTAAACGAATGCTTTTCAGAAAAAATCGGATATGATTACGAACAGATTGCCGTATTGCTGGATCTATTTTACTCAAATTCGGACAATACCCATATTGACCTTATGTACGCTCTAAGGGTTATTATGCTCCATCAGGATGGAGAACAACACCGAGCTAATGAACTGTTATTGATAAAACAAAAAGAGGCTCTTGAGGGTCGTTAATTTGTCAACATTTCATCAATTCCACGAAAGGGCACCAATGGTGTCCTTTTTGCTTTTACTCATTAGTGGGATAATCTTCCAGCATTACCTGTTAATTAAAACCCTTCCAATATTATTGATAGCACTAGTTCTCATTTCCATTATCTGGCTGGTTCGATCAAAGCGTCTACTCATTCTACTCTTAATGTTAACTTTTTTTACTGGTATGATCCGGTATGGTCTTTTTCAGAAGAGGATTGAGCACATTTCTAATATATTAAACTCTTTCGATAAAAAAGAGGTTCAACTGGTTGGCAAGATAAAAACCCGCAGTAAAACAAAAAAGGGTGTGAAATACCTGATCGAGAACCAAACAATTGCTACCGATTCACTTCGTTGGGAGGGAGATGTAAAATTCCATCTGTATTCTGATAAAGATGAATTCATTCCAATGGGTATGGTGGTGAAGGGGGTTGGTGAATTCAAGCAGTCAGAGGGACCACGAAATCCTGGAGAGTTCAATTTCCAGTCGTTTTATCAACGGAAGAATATCTGGGGAATTATTTTTCAGGATAAAAAGACAAATATCATTATTGTTGACTCAACCCAATTTTCCTTTTCAGAATGGGTAGAAAACGTAAGGCAGTCGGTAAAAACCATGTTTGAAAGATCTATCAGTGGTGAAGCTAATAGTCTTATGACGGCTCTTATTGTAGGATTGAGGGAAGAAATACCCAAAGAAATTAAACAGGATTTTGTGGATACAGGGGTAATTCACGTCCTGGCGGTCTCTGGGCTGCACGTGGGATATGTTCTTGTCATTTTTCTGCCGATTGTAAAATTGTTTCGGATCCCCTACGGATGGGATAAGATTGCAGTTGTGTTGGCGCTAATTGCTTTCGCAATATTTACAGGTGGGAAAGCCAGTGTCTTAAGGGCTGTAATTATGGCTTCGCTGTACGTAATTGCACCGCTGTTTAATCGGAAAGTAAATCTGTGGAATATCATTGCCGTTACGGCAATTGGATTGCTTGTGTACAATCCAGCTTATCTTTTCGATCTTGGGTTTCTTCTTTCGTTTACAGCAGTAGCGTCCATCGTGTTTTTCTACAAACAGTTTGAGGAAGTATTGCCTGAACGAATCAAGATATCTAACATAAAAAATCCAGCATTGAAATATATGTTTGCTCTTTTTCTCGTTTCACTTTCTGCTCAAATTGGTACTTTACCATTCACCTGGCTGTTTTTTAACAGGATTCCGATTATTTCACTCATTGCAAATGTCATCATTGTCCCTATCATTGGATTACTTGTGGCTTTAGGATTTGCTATAGTTCTGCTGGGAAGCTGGCTTCCATTTCTGGCTAATGCTTTTGGAAATGTGGCATGGCTTTTATCTCAGATCATTTTCTGGTTGACTCATTCCTTTGCCAGTTTACCAGTAGCATTTATTGAGATAAAAACTCCATCCCTTATAAACATTATCCAATACATTACAATGATTGCAATTCTGTTTACACTTATTCGCTCAGTGACAAGACGAAAATCACTTATATTATTCGCATTTTGGTTGAATTTGATTGTCTGGCCATGGACACTTCACAGACCAGCACTCGATGTTATTTTTCTAGACGTCGGACAGGGAGATGGAGCCATCATCAGAATTCCAACCTCCTACTGGGAAAAATCAAAAACAATGATCATTGATGCAGGAGAAAAAAAGTTTGGAGTCGATAAAGGGGAAAAAGTGGTTTTACCTACTCTGAAACATTTCGGGGTGAAAAAAGTCAATCTTGTTGTGATGACTCATCCCCACAGTGATCATATTGGCGGTGTGGAAGCTTTACTTGAAAATACTCAGATTGATAAAATCTGGGATACCCATACAACTTACCGATCAAAACTATATCAACGAATTTTAAATAGAATCGAACAGGACTCCATTCCTTACAGTAAGATGACCTCAGGTAAATGGATTAACGATTATTCTCCTCTGCAAGTTTTTGTTCTTCATCCAGACTCCACATTCGCAAAGGTTGAAGATAATGTGAACAATATGAGTGTTGTAACGAAATTGGTTTATGGTGATGTATCCTTCCTTTTTGTTGGTGATCTGGAAAAGGAAGGGGATTGGGAAATGCTATCCTTTGGTGACTTGAATCGTTCAGATGTACTGAAGGTTGGACATCACGGTTCTATCACCAGCACCACACAGTCGTTCCTAAATTTAGTTCAACCGGAATATGCCATTGTCTCCGTTGGTGAGGGAAATAAATTCAATCATCCATCTGAGCTTGTTATGGAAATATTACGATTATCCAATGCTACTGTGTATCGTACAGATCTTGAAGGTGCTATCTGGTTAAAAACCGATGGAAAAAAAATCTGGCGATATTTCTGGTGATAAAACCTTTCGATAGACCAGCTTTTATACTTTCATCATTCCGTCAATAACTCCTTTTACCAATTGAGTTTAAATAGAAGCTTACCAAACAATTTCGGGGATCGCCGGGGAAGGAAAACTTTGCGGAAGTTGGTCTTGCCCTTAATAATAATTGGATATTTCCATTCAACTGACGATTTTTCGTTATAAGTACATTTCTAACACACCCCGTCCGCCAGCTGGCGGATACGCCTCTGTAGAGGGGACTTTACTATTTTGTACACACCAGATATCATCAGCAGAACGGATAGGCACATCAACTCGTCATCATTTCCCCTGAAAGAAAACTTTGCGGAAGTTCCGTTAATTGCCAGACAAGTTCAACATCCGCAAAGTTAGATATATGAAATTTGATTATATTTCGGAAAGCACTGATGAATTTTAGGAAATATCTAAAGTTTGAAAATGATTACGCTACGCTCCATCATTTTACTCCAAAAAACCTTATTTTAGGAGTACAATCCGTCAAAAGCCGGACACAGTGATGAAACAAAGTTGAATCATTGTGAAACGTTAGATTAACATAAGAATATTGGTTATATTTAGGAAAATTGAATTCTAATGAAAGTTAAATCGAGTCCGTCGGTGACCCCTTTTACCAATTGAGTTCAAATAGCAGCTTACCAAACAATTTCGTGGGTCGCCGACGGGGAAGGAAAAAAACAAAGAAATACTATATTGTTTGCAGATTACATAATGTCTTCGCATCTTTTCGGGGGTTTTTTAAAAGGCTAAAGGTTAAACTCCTTGTATCAAGATACTTGCCCGGGTGGCGGAATTGGTAGACGCGCTAGGTTCAGGGTCTAGTCTCCATTGGAGGTGCTGGTTCGATCCCAGTCCCGGGCACTTCCCTATCTGAGATTCATCTCCTATTTCTCTCCACAAGATTCATTAGATCCTAATTCCCCACAAGAATTAACTACTCGAATAAATCCATTAGAAAGCATACATTAATGATAGTGACGAAGGATCACTCTCCTTGTGAAACGGTTATCTTACTTTTCCGGCATTGCAGAACTGTGCGTTAATAAATTAGACGGTCTGGACGATCAGAAAAATAAACTGTTTGAATCCGACGGCCGCCGGATGAGTTTTTATTTTTCCGTCTGGATCAGAGAATTTTAGCAGCAGATCTGCCGGCCGGTGATTTTTTGGTTCTTTTGTATCAAGACAAAAGAATAAAAGAAGTCTTTGTATCAAAGAAAAGTAACAAATCGCTTTACGCCGTTAACTACCTCTCATCTTCCGATCTTCAGTGTGGGATTTCCGTTTTGCTTCGACTTCGGGAATTATAGACGGCTATAAATGGTGGGTGGTCTTTCAGCTACTGACGGATGATGAACCAACTAATCTTCATGTAAACCCAAACTTATTAAAAATGCTCTATTATTTGGTTCCCTGCCAAGGAATTGCTTTACTAATACAAAGGGATCCTCGGTTCCGCCACTTTCAAGAATAATTTTTCGAAAACGCATCCCGGTGTCGCTGTCCAATATTCCACGAGCCTCAAAAACCGAAAACATATCCTGAGCATACACTTCTGACCAGAGATAACCATAATAGGCAGCAGCATACCCTTTAAGATGTCCAAAATTTGTTTGAAAATAAGTCCCCTCCTGATAGGGGTAAAATGTAATCTCATTTTGAAGGTCCTTCAAAATATCTGTGGTGGTTATCTCATCATCCGGATTATAACCATCATGCAACGTAAAGTCTAAAACTCCATAAAATACCTGCTGAAGCGTATTCAAAGCTGAATTCAAGTTCTTTGCTGCCAGCATTTTATCTACCAGTTCCTCCGGAATGACTTCGCCGGTTTCATAATGTATGGCAAAAAGAGAAAGAGATTCTTTATTCCAGACCCAATTTTCAAGCATTTGTGAGGGAGCCTCCACAAAATCTTGAACAACACCTGTCCCTGCATATTTTATCAATTCCGATTTTGTAAGAAGACCGTGAAGGAGATGACCAAATTCGTGAAAGAAGGTTTCAACATTATCGTGGGTCAATAAAGACGGTTGATTTTGCGTCGGTTTCGGGAAATTACATACAAGAGTATAAACCGGTTTTTGATATCCCTGGGATAACATTTTGCCAATCACTACACTGAAAGCTGCCGCATGATGATATTTATTCGGTCTGGGAAAAAGATCCAAATAAAATCGTCCGATCAATTCATCAGTGTAATCGTCAAAGACTTCAAACATCCTCACATCCTTATGCCAGACTGATGGACTGTCAACCTCACAATACGTTATATTGAACAATTGTTGAGTAATTGTAAAAAGACCATTAATTACATTATTGAGCTCAAAATATGACTTAACTTCCTCTTCATCTACCTGATATGTTTCTTCAAGCAGCTTATTTTGATAATACCTTTTTTCGTATGGGAATATCACCTCTGCTGGCTCACCCGTAATAGCAGATTTCATCTCAAGCATTGTAGCATATTCTTGCTCAGCTTTTTCCTGCAAACTCTCTTTTAATGTATTCTCAAAATTCCATACCCTTTCTGGATATTTTGCCATAAGAATTTCTGTTCGATATTCTGCAAATGTATCATAACCCAAAACATCCGCAAGTTTTATTCTGTAACGTAACATCTCGTCGAGAACTTCTATATTTTTTTTACTCGCTCGATTCAAAAACTTATAGTAAAGAGCTTTTCTGGAATTATTTGATTCTGCATATTTCATAAACGTAAAATATGAGGGATAAGACATATCGATAGCATAGGTTCCATTTTTTTGAAGTCGCTCTTTCTTAAATGTTTCAGGTAATCCAGCAGATTCTTCTTCAGAAATGAAAAGCGTATCCTGATATGAGGAGATATTTCGTCGAAATTCCAGTCCAATGTTAGCTAATCTATTTTTCGTCTCCCTGACAAATTCTCGTTTCTCTTTATTAAGCCCAAAACCACTACGTTTGAAATCCCGAATCTTATCTTCAAGATATTTCTTCTTTGCTCCCGAAAGGGATTTCGCTTCCTCCAGTTGTGAATAAGCAAATAGAGCATGATATAGATCTTCATTTGAAGATAATTCATTTAAAAACCTTTCAATCCGTATGCTGCAACTGTCACCTTCATTTCTGATGATTTCCTCCGGATGGGTTGCTCCCATCAGTGATGCTGGACTCCACACCTTTTCAATGACATACTCGATATCATCAATGGGACGGACGGTATTTTTAAATGTTCGTTTACCATCATCCAACAAAACAATTTTATCTAATATGATTCGAGCTTCAAAAATAATGTGATCTGTGGCTTTTGTAATATCCCCCTTTTTGAGTTCTCCAAATTGGATAATCTCATTGAACTCATAGAGAAGTGGATTTTCTCGAGGTTCTGATGAAATACTCAAAAGAAGAACAATGCCAATAATGATACAACCCAGAATGAATATTGTTTTTTTCATTATGTTTTCCTCATATTCAAATTACAGTTCATTGAATATTACAAAATTAATAGTTTTGAACTCAGGTTTCAGATAAATGTAACTCCATATTTAAACTAAATGTTGTGATAATATCCCTTTCAGTAGTGTTTCTGATGAAACTCCACAACCCCACCCCACTTTCTTAATCGTCATCAATCTCCTGAAAATCTGCATCACGGATATCTTCT
The DNA here is from genome assembly GCA_964626495.1 of uncultured bacterium. Lineage (GTDB taxonomy): Bacteria > Fidelibacterota > Marinisomatia > Marinisomatales > CAZVFT01 > JACNLN01. The sequence continues at coordinate 42,078 of CAZVFT010000006.1, read as the reverse complement.
TCTGGTATGTTAATTGAAGATTCTTTCTGAGATCTGCGGAATTTTGACTCTTTCAGGATGATTTTTGGTAAATAAGATTTTAATAATCGGTACAGAAAATAGGCGAGTAAAATAAGAATAACGTATTTCATCATTATTATACTTTTGTGACAGGATTAAAAAATTTGGTACCACTCATTGGTTGGCGGATATAATTGATGACCTCTTTCAGATCATCTGGATTATTCACAAAATCAATATTATTTGTGTTAATGATGAGAAGGGGGCTGTCCTGATACCTGAAGAAAAATTCATTGTAAACCTGATTGAGAGCATCAATGTAATCATAGGAGATTTCTTTCTCAAATCCTCGAGCACGAGCTCCAATATTTTTCATCAGGCGATTTGTATCCGCCTGAAGATAGATAACCAGATCAGGAGTTACGACATTTCTTTGAAATAAATTCGCTACGGTATCATAAAGAGAAAGTTCTTTTTCATCCAGGTTTAATGAAGCGAATAACCTGTCCTTCACAAACATATAATCAGAGATTACTAATTTGTGGAACATATCTGTCTGCCGGATATCCAGTTGCTGGCGATATCTGTTTAACAGGAAAAAAAGTTGTGTTTGGAAAGCATATCGCTCCGGATCACGGTAAAAATCAGGTAAAAAAGGATTTTCCTCAAACTTTTCAAGTACTAACCGGGCATTCAATTCTTCAGACAGTAATTCCGCAAGGCTTGTCTTCCCCACTCCTATGGCACCTTCAATGGCAATAAAATAAATATTATTCAAACCCTTTCTCCCTTTGATCTTCATATAATCTAACCATTGAATTATCCTGACAGATCGCAAGCATTTGATTTACATATTTATGAGTTTTCGGACAAATCAACTCAGGAGCAATTTCATTCAATGGGACTAACACAAATTTCCTTTCAGAATATCTCTTGTGAGGCACCTGTAGATTCTCCTGATTAATAATCTGATTTCCAAAAAAAATTATATCAATATCAATCGTTCTTGGTGCGAACCTAACATTATTTCTTATACGACCAAGCTCTTCCTCAATTTTTTGAACCTCTTCTAATAATTTTTTACACTTCAAATCAGTACGAATTTGCACAACGCAATTTAAATAATCTCCCTGATTTTTAATATACAAAGGTTCTGTCTCATAGATTTGAGAGGTACATTGGATTTGAATTTGAGGGTGAGATTTTAGTTTCTCAACAGCGGACTGAAGATAGTACAAGCGATTACCTATATTGGACCCCAGACTCAAATATACAGGAAAATCTAGCAGTTTAGTCACGTGACCTTTCAATCTCCACTTCCACGCTTTCCAGCACTCCTTTTACGGGAGCTTGTGGTTTTCTAACATTCACCTTTACCCAACTTACATCAAATTCTGCCAGAATCGTATTGGCTACATGTCCAGCGAGGGATTCAAGCAAGTAATGTTTTGTACTTGTTAGACAATCATGGACGGTATTATACACCGCTGAGTAGTCAATAGTGTCCTTTAAACTGTCAGTGTGAGAAGCTTTAGCCAGCACAGTCTTCATTTCCAGATCCACCTCAAATGTACCCCCTCTATTCTGTTCCAATTCATCAACACCATGATACCCGTAAAAAAGCATTTTATTTAATCGAATTATTCCCATTTTTCTCTCCTTACTCTAACTGAAATTTACTTGTGCAAATGAGGATAGTCAAGTTTGATGGATAATCACATTTCCGAAAAATAAAAAAGCCCCATCATTGATGAGGCTTTTTGGAGAATATAAACCGTAAGGTTTAATACATTCCACCCATTCCACCATTAGGTGGCATTGGAGGCATTGATTTCTCCTCTTCAGGTATATCAGCAACCATCGCTTGAGTTGTTAGAAGCAGACCAGCAACGGAGGATGCATTTTCAACCGCAATACGAGCTACTTTTGTTGGGTCAATAATACCAGCTTTGAACATATTGACATATTCTCCTTCGAAAGCATCAAAGCCATAATCTCCTTTACCTTCCATTACTCTTTGCGCTACAATAGATGCTTCATAACCAGCATTCTCAGCAATCAAGCGAAGCGGTTCTTCAAGGGCACGACGGACAATCTTTGCACCAACCATCTGTTCTTCCGAGAGTTTGATATCCTTGAGCTTTCCAAGGGTTCTAATTAAAGCAACACCACCTCCAGGGATTATCCCCTCTTCAACTGCTGCACGAGTTGCGTGCAGGGCATCCTCAACACGAGCCTTTTTCTCTTTCATCTCAACTTCTGTGGAAGCACCCACGCTCAGAACAGCTACACCACCTGACAGCTTCGCAAGGCGCTCCTGGAGCTTCTCACGATCATAGTCAGACGTTGTTTTATCAATCTGAACCTTAATCTCATTGATTCGTGCTTTAATCATCTCAGCATCACCTTCACCGGAAACGATGGTTGTATTATCCTTATCAATCACAATACGCTTTGCAGTACCGAGATAAGACAGAGTTGCATTTTCGAGTTTATATCCCTGTTCTTCAGATATGACTGTTCCTCCAGTGAGAACTGCGATATCCTGGAGCATAGCTTTTCTTCGATCTCCAAAACCCGGAGCTTTCACAGCTGCTATTTTAAGTGTTCCTCTCAACTTGTTCACTACCAGGGTAGCAAGAGCTTCACCCTCAACATCTTCAGCAATAACAAACATAGATTTACCCGTTTGTGATACTTTCTCAAGAATGGGGAGAAGATCTTTCATGGTACTGATCTTTTTATCGTGGATTAATATGTTCGCATCTTCCAGAACCGATTCCATAGACTCAGCATTTGTAACGAAATAAGGTGAAAGATATCCACGATCAAACTGCATACCTTCTACTACTTCAAGTGTGGTCTCTATAGCTTTGGCTTCTTCCACAGTGATGACACCATCTTTTCCAACTTTATCCATTGCATCGGCAATGAGAGCTCCAATCTCGGGATCATTGTTGGCTGAAATAGAAGCCACCTGGGCGATTTCTTCTTTTCCTGGTAGGTCAATGCTCTGCTCTTTTAATCCTTCCACCACTACCTTAACAGTTGTGTCAATACCACGTTTGATTTCCATTGGATTGGCACCGGCTGTTACGTTTTTTAAACCTTCGGTAATGATAGATTGGGCAATGACCGTTGCTGTGGTGGTTCCATCACCAGCAACATCTGATGTTTTTGATGCTACTTCTTTAATCATTTGTGCACCGATATTCTCAAGATTGTCCTCAAGTTCAATTTCCTTAGCAACCGTTACACCATCCTTCGTAGTAGTTGGAGCACCAAATTTCTTCTCGAGAACAACGTTTCTACCCCTCGGACCAAGGGTCACTTTCACCGCATTTGAGAGTTTATCAACACCAGCTTTGAGAGCACTACGTGCGTCGATATCATACTCTATTTGTTTTGCCATTATTTACATCTCCTCTATAAAACGTTTATTATTTACAGGATTGCTAAAATATCATTTTCACGCATAATGATATATTCTTCGTTATCAATAGTAACTTCAGTACCAGAATATTTTCCATAAAGAACCTTATCACCATCTTTTACACTCATTTTAATTAGGTTCCCACTATCACTGATTTTTCCCGGTCCTGAAGCAACTACATTCCCCTGCTGGGGCTTTTCCTTTGCCGTATCTGGTAAAATAATTCCTCCAGCAGAAATTTCTTCAGCTTCCATCGGTTTGATGACCACTCTGTCAGCCAAGGGTTTGATTTTTAGTCCCATTTTAACCTCCTATTCTTTATTATGTTGTCTATATCCTAAAAAAAGCTAAGAAATTTATTAAAATATTAAATATGTAGTCAACAATTTTTTAGCACTCTTATTTACAAAGTGCCAATGTATCTATTTATATGATACTTAATTTATTCCATGGATTATTTCCCCGTACTCCCAAAACCGCCACTTCCTCGATCAGTATCTGAAAGTCTATTCACAATCTCAAATTCTATTGGAGAACCATCTATTGAAACTATTTGGAATAGCCTTTCTCCTGGTTCAACAGTATATGGTTCATCTTTGATGTTATCACAATAGGCAATCAACTCTCCTCGATATCCACCATCAATGAGGCCGATAGAATTACTCATTCTTAGGGGAGTATTCGAAATACAGGAACGTGGAATAAGAAAATACGGTTTATTTCCTTCAGATTCACAGGCAATTCGAAAGTGAATGGGTACTGTTTTTCCAGGATCAATGGATACTTTTTCTACGATGTACAGATCTAAACCTGCATCACCTGAATGGTAATGTCCATGATCTCGATAATACCGCTCAGTGTTCATGGAAAATGGTTTAATTTTAACTTTCATCATGGTGCTTAATCTAATTGAGGGCTTAATCAAATACAAAATCTATTCTATTCATCAACCAGAAAAATCAAACCCCATTCCCACAATCGAAATGGTGGCTTCTTTTGCGATTTTTGTAGAACGTTTTGGTGATTTTGTAGTCAAAATTTAAACTAATACTTTTTGTTATATATTGCCGTAAAGACTCTTTGACAATTATTTGAATCAATAAATTTATTAAATTTTCTTAGGACATTTCGTCTTTCCTCTTCATATAACTTCGGATTCTGAATGAATTTTTCAATATATACCAATACTTCATCCCAATCTCTGACCTTAGGTCCTGGTGTTACATCATTATAGTGATAGTAAAATTCCCTATCATTCATCAAATATTCTTCCTTATCAAATGGAAAAAAGATGATAGGATTATAAGTCAAAAGAAAATCAAAATGGACACTTGAATAATCAGTAATTAACATATCAATCTTTGGTAAAATTGTGTATATATCTTGTGATATGTCGGTGTCGGTGATAAAATGAATATGACTAAAGTTCCTATAATTTTGTTTATTTAAATGAAAATAATGTAGTTTAATAAAAAGTTTTGTATTAATAGACATTAAAGATTGATTTAATTTTTTTAAATCTATGTTAAAGAGTTCAGAGATTTCACTACTTCCTTCTTTTCTATGAGTAGGCATATAAATTACAGTAGTAATACCGGTACTTTTTAACGATTTAATATCTGCTAAAATAGGGGCACCTTGAACTTTATGAAAAAATGCATCATTCCTAGGATAACCAGTAAGTAATATTTGTTTTTCTTTTGCTTGGAAGGCACTTTTAAAGATTTTTGACGCCTCTTCCGATCCAGAGATTGCCAAACCTTTTAATCGAGTAGCTCCAAGAAAAGGAAATACCAAATAGAGTAACTTTTCTAAGAGCAATTGTTTTTTACGAGTAATAGTGTCATCGAAAACAATCTTTTTAATGGGAGTATTTCCATGCCACATCATAATAACATCTTTTTTATTAATTGTATATCGATTTACATCCTTTATTCCTACAGTGATGAATGCTTTCTCTGCTATCATTGAAATTAAGAATCCTTTGAAGCTATAAGTCCAATACACTTCATAACCTTTTGATCGAATCAAATCAAATGCTTGTTGATCTCTTGTTAACCAAACTGGTTTGATGTCCGGTACATATTTATTGATATATTCAAATAAATATTTGCTATTATCTCCATATTTTTCCCCATACCAAGCACCAAATATCCATAATCCTTTCTTCTTTGGAACAAGTTGTGAAAACCAGTATACCGGGAGCATAATAACAGAAATGATTATTGTTTTAATCATTTACACTACTTTTAGTAAACATATTGGTAATCACTTGTATCCCCATTTAATCAATTTATCTGAAATTGTTTCATTCAGTTCGTTTAATTCTTGTTTTGTAAAAAAATATTTATAGTCCTTTGGCTTCCTCAGAATGTCCATTTGATTTGATGAAAGCTCAAACTTTAATTTAAAATGTCTGTAAATCTTCTCCAATTCATCATACGGTTTTGATAAAAAATCCTCATAACGAATAACTATATAATCACTTTCCGGAAGTTGTATTAACTGATTTTCCATATCATTTAAAAGTCCCTCCCACTGTTTTCCACAGGAAAGATGGGAAGGTAATAAGCGGATTTCTTCCCAGTTAGATGGTTTCACACCCCACCATTTTCTCGAATTTCCCTGAATATCAATACGAGCTTTAATTAATGATTTTGTAACAGATCTACCATCTCGGATAATCCCAATAAATTTTGCCTTCGGAAATAATTGTTTTAACTCCATAATGCGTACCGTATTGTGGACAGATTTATTAATCATCAACTCACTTTTCATTAACAGACATTGCTTTCTTAGTACTTTATGTAAAAAATAATAAACAGAAGACGTAATCCGTTTCTTCCTATAATAATCCGTTCTTCTAAATAAATATCGGGTTCTAAATTTTTCAATACCCTCAAAATTATCCTCACACCATGGCCAGAGCCTATTACCCTCTGCAGGGGAAGTAAATCCTTTAATCTGCCCATAAATATGTGGCGATTGAATATCCAGCATTTCACCATATATTTTTAATCCGATCCAATTTAACAATAATGCTCCATCTGGATATAGGTCTGCTAAACGTGATATGTATGCTCTCTTTTCATTTAGGTAATAAATAAACCAGCGATAAATCACTGTTGTACCTGACCGTGGAGGACCTATTAAAAAAATAGGATTTACATCAACGGATCGAAGGTCAAGAAATGGTTCTATAAAATTCCTCTCAATAATTCCGATAAATCGGTTTACTAAATTCCTTTGAGTGTGAGTTAACATCGATTATAGTAAAATCAATTTAAAGTGTTGGTTGATAGCCCATTCTTTGAATAACATCTTCTCCAATGTCACGAAACATTCTTTTCTGCTTTTCTGTAAAAATTTCCTTCCATTCTCCCGCCACTCCTTTTCTTACAAAACTTGTTGAATCCTCTATTCCCTTTTCTCGACCAGTAACTTTTTCAAATTTATTATTATTGATGATATTTTTCAGTTCGATATCATCACATTCAAAGCCTAAAAACAATAATGCTTTCTTCATCACTGAATAAGTATCCATCAGTAAATCCTCGTACTTAATCAAATAAATTTTATTGTGTTCAAAATAATTAAGCCAGTTTCTAATCCAATCTATTGTCTGTTTCTCAAAATCTCCTGATTCGAATACATATGTTATATACTCGGAAATATTCTTATGTTCAGTTAATTCAAGCTTCCACTGTTTTGGATAATTTTTGATATGCCAATACTCAGAAATTAATTTATCTCTCGGATCTCTAACGGTGATAATAAATTTCAACCCACTTTTTTGTAATATTTCAAAATTATAGGAATGCGGCCATGTATGTCCTCTAATTACAGCCAGTTTTTTATCAAATTCATCAAAAAATCCATCATAAAGATCCCAGCGAGTATCCTCCCATTTTTTTTGTATTGAGGTATTCCATCTTAGCGGTGCAAACTGATCAAAACCATCAAGTCCACTAAATATATTTGCAACCCAGGTAGACCCGCTTTTAGGAAGAGATGTTAAAAAAATGACATTTTGGGGATATTTTTTATTTTTTAAAAAATAATTGGAATAGTTTTTAATGCGTTTGTACAGACCATTAATCAAAAGATAATTGACCGTGTCCATTAGTCCTTTACGCTTATAATGTGTAATTGACCGCTGAATCCTGTATTTTAATGTCTTAACCATTTACTTTTAGTGGGAATAAATTCATTATTTTTAAATCAAAAATACAAAAATTATCTTTATTATTACATCATTGATTTGGAAATATATTTTATAAGGAATAATCCATTTTTTACTACAATCATCAACAAATATATCTGGAAAATCTTATCGACAGATTAGAACGAGATACATAAGTCAATTTTTGGAATATTTTTTGTAAATTTCACAGAATGGATTTTCAAAACATAATTAAAAAACCCATACTCATCACAGGTTCCCATCGCTCCGGCACGACCTGGGTGGGGAAAATGATTTCATTTTCGCCACAGGTACAGTACATATATGAATGTTTTCATCCCAATGGAATATTGCGATCCAAAAAGATTTTCGATATCTGGTATCAATATTTAGATGAGCAAGACCAGCAACCTTATTTAAACGAACTTGAAAATATTTTTAAATATAAATACAGTTTCTTCGACGCTTTTTCTCTTTTTGACAGATTTGGAAAATTTAACTTAAAAAATTCACCTGTTAGGATTGAATTGTACCGTGACGTTTGGAAACTACGATTAACACTTAAAAAAGGGAAACCACGACCCTTACTTAAAGATCCAATAGCTCTATTTTCAGCAGAATGGCTGAATAATAATTTCGATACTCAAAATATCGTCTTGATCAGACACCCAGTTGCCTTCGTCAGTAGTCTTCGACGACTAAACTGGCGGTTTGATTTTAATAATTTCCTAAACCAGCCAAAACTTATAGAGAAATACCTTTATCCATTTGAAGACCAGATCCATTCACTATCTGGCGATCCCATTGAAGAAGCTGCAGTATTATGGAATTGTATCCACCACGTGATCAAATATTATCAGGACAATTTCCCAAGCTGGATATTCCGGCGACATGAAGATTTGTCTCTTGAACCTGTAAACCAATTTGAGGATCTGTATTCAACACTGGACTTAGATTTCACAAATAAGATTAAAGATAAAATCAATACTTATACAGGAGAAGCTAAGCCAGGTGAAATCAAGAAAAAAAACAAGATTCATCAACTTAAAAGGAATAGTAAAGCTACTATTAAAAACTGGAAGAAATGGCTCTCGAAAAACGAAATCAAACAAATTCGATCATTAACAGAACCAATTGCCAATTATTTTTATACTGACGAGGATTGGTAGTTATTTGATCCGGGAACGGAAATATTGAAAAGCAAATGAACCCAGTAGAATTGGAGAGAATAAAACTATCACAAACCACTGAACCGGATTGGCTTGTTTCCTAAATAATTTCAAATTTCCTTTTAATTTTCGCCATAGTTTCGCAGAAGAAAAATCCCCTCCAAGAGATGCTGATATCCTATGCCAGACTTTAGACATTGGTATAAAATAAACAGTCTTCCCTAATTTTTGAATTCGCAGGGATAAATCTACATCCTCAGCATACATCGGAAAAGACTCATCAAATCCCTGCAACTCAGCAAAATCTTTAGTACGTATACAGAAACAACACCCCGTTGCATAATCTGTTTTTTCGGGATGATCAAATCTGACGTCATCAATTTTTCTTATTCCTCGATGAGAGATCATTCCCATCCATAGGTTCACTCTACCACCACCATACCAGATTCGTTTCGGGTCATTGCTATAAAATATTTTGGGAACAGTTTGTCCAACGGTAGAATCATCTTCAAGATATTGGATTAATGGTTCAATAAAACCTGGATCCACGGTCGTATCATTATTTAAAAATATCAAATAATCTGGTGGACTATTTTTCACATGATTGAACCCTTCATTATTTCCGCCAGCATACCCCAGATTATTTGAAAGCGCTAAAACATCCACCGATAAGAACTGTTTCCTTATCGCATCCACAGAACCATCCGTAGACCCATTATCCACAACGAGGAAATTAACGTTTGTATAGGTAACCTTTTCAAGGGACTCAAGACAATCCATTGTCAGGTCTTTCCCATTCCAGTTCAAGATAATGACGGTTACCGACGGATTGGTCATTCTGTCATCAATTCCTCAATTGTTTTAACCATATTATCCCAGGAAAATCGCTTTTTATACGTAGCAATGTTCGCTGAAAATTCAGCCTCTTTCTCGTATTCATAAAATTTCCGAATTGCCCGGGAGAATTCCATCGGTATTGGCTCAACAACATAACCCACTTCTCCATCAGGAACAATTTCTGGAAGCCCACCAACATCACTCACAATAACAGGCCGATTGAAGTGATAGGCAATCTGCACGATCCCACTCTGGGTTGCTGACTGATAAGGGAGTGCTACCACATCAGCCGCTGAAAAATAGGTTGCAACTTCCTCATCAGGGACAAATTCAAGTTTCAGCTCCACAATATTTTCAACAGAGTTCTGCTTTACGAGGTTTTCATATTTCTCAGGATTCTCATAACACTCGCCAACTACTAGGACTTTAAAATTTCCCAGATGATTCTTTAATTCACCTGCTGCTTTAATTAAGATATCCAATCCCTTGTATTCACGAATGAGTCCAAAGTAAAGAATCACTTTTTCAGTTGTAATACCCAGTTTCTGTTTTGCTTCCATTTTATCCAATGCATCGCCAAAAATATTATAAACTGGATGAGGAGAGAACCGATAAATTGCACTGGGGTTGAGAGAAATCAGGTCTCTCTCAACCGATTTTGACAGAACGATAAATTTGTCAACTTTTTTTAAAAAATATCTGGTTAGAAATGTATCAAAAGGTCGCCTTTCGTGGGGAATGATATTATCGCAAATTGCTAAAATAGGAATCTCAGATTTCCTTTTTATTTTTTTTGCAATATTTCCGAGAGCAATCGCAAAAAATGGCATCCAGTAGCGAAAAATGACAAAATCAGGAGATTGATCAAGAATACGATTGGTGGTTCTTTTCCACGACCAAGGGTTAATAGAACTTACAAGTCTTTCGCTCTCAAATTCGGAAGGCTTAAAATCTGGTTTATACTGTGTTTTCCCCGGAAATAGCAAAGCTGGATATTGCGTCGTGAAATTAATCACATTTACACTGTGTATTCGGGATAAATTTTTTACAAGGGCATAATTCAGGTCAGCGATCCCACCTCGAAAAGGTGGATAGGGACCTACAACAATAATGTTCATTCTGGAAGGATTAAGTTGATTGTTTCGTCTCGTGACTGACCTGCTTCACCTGTTCTTCCGATGGTGGCTGTGACCGGGCAATCATCTCAGCAATCAAACCAATAGAGAAGAACCACAACCCCAGAAAAAACAACATAGCACCAAAGATTATCAGGGCAAAATGCTTTTGAAAGGAATGACCGACGAGAATCTTGAGAAAAATCACGTATGCTTCTATGGCAAATGAGATCAGTATACTGCTTAACCCAAATAGACCAAATAGGTGCAGAGGGCGCTGATCAAATCGATCCAGAAAGAGCACAGAAAGCAGATCGAAAAACCCGTGAAAATATCGTCCACCACCATATTTTGTCTCACCATACTTGCGGGGACGGTGGTTCACTTCCATTTCTGTCACCTTAAATCCCCCCTTCTCTGCTAAAACTGGAATATATCGGTACATACCTCCCTGAATCTTCAGAGATGTCACAACGTCATTGCGATAGGCTTTAAGTCCACAGTTAAAATCGTGGATTTTGATGCCAGTTAATAACCGAGTAGTAAAATTAAAAAATTTCGACGGTATACGCTTAGAGAGTGGATCAAGACGTTTTTTCTTCCAGCCAGAAACGAGGTCAAATCCTTCCTCTATTTTACTAATCAGTTTAGGAATTTCATTAGGGTCATCCTGTAAATCGGCATCCATTGTTATTACATATTTCCCTCCTGCCAACTTGAAACCTTCTGTCAGTGCAGAAGATTTCCCATAATTGCGAAGAAATCTGGTAATCATAATTCGTGGATTGTTCAAGGCATATTGTCTCAGTATTTCCTCTGAACCATCCGTGCTTCCATCGTCAATACAGATAATCTCATAGTTGAACTTCTCTTCAAGAATCTGTACCACTTCATTCAACAATTCAGGAAGCGATTCCTTTTCATTAAAAATTGGAATAACAATCGATATGTCTTTTTTGTTCATGCTGTTTTCCTATTCGTTAATTTTTTGTTTTAATGAATCATTCTCCTCATCTAGCTCAAAAGCTCGTTTATAAAATTGTAACGCTTTCTCACTGTCCCCAATCTCAGAAATCACATCTCCAAGATGTTCCAGTACAACTGCATTGTTGCCTTCTAAATCTACAGATCGCGTTATATAATCATACGCCTTTTGATGTTTACCCATCTTGAAGTAAATCCATCCAGCTGTATCTAAATAGGCTGGATTATCTGGCTCCAATTGAAGGGCTTTTTGAACCAACTCCAATGCCTTTTCTAAATCTAGTCCTCTTTCAGCTAAAGTGTAACTGTAATTGTTCAATGCTTGACCGTCATTTTCATCAAATGCTATAAGATCTTTGTAAAGACTGTCCGAAAACTCAAATTCACCCAGTTGACAGTGTATCGATGCCAATAAATGTTTTGCCAAACGATCATCAGGATTAATTTTTAGAGCATCCAACATACTCTTCTTTGCTAAAACATAATTTCCTCGCACATTATAACTTCTTCCAAGAAGATAGACAATGCCAAAATCATCTGGGAAAATATCCCGAGCTTTAAGTAATACAGAAATTGCATCCAATGGATTATCTTGATAAATGTAAGTTAAAGCAAGTTGAGTATATCCCGATCGTTCATCTGGGAACAACTCTATACATTCCTTTGCATATTTCTGAGTAAGAACATACTGTTCTTGTTCCAATGCAGTTTGTCCTAAAAAGTAGACAACCGCTAATGATTTATAATCTTCTTCATACAGGATTTTAAAAAGTGAGTCCGCCTTTGCACTGTTTTCACTTTCATAATATCTGATTGCCAGTTGTTCTAAAACCTCAGGTTCTCCACCCGATAATTCAACAAGTTTCTCCAGACCGTAAATGACTTCTGTCAGGTTTTGAGTTTGAATAGCAAGTTCACTATACAATTGCCAATACCTAGTGCTATTCGGGAATAATTTAACCAGTTTTTGATATACCCTAAATGCAAATTGGTAATCACCTCTACGTGTGGAAAGCTCCGCCGCTCTTATTAGTGCCCGTTCTTCTGTTGGGTGACTTTTATATATATCTCCGTAGATATTCTGAGCTTTTTCAGGCTCTCCATTTCTTAAGGCAATTTCCGCAATCATGTAAAAGTAATCCAATTCATCAGGATATAATCTGATCAAATATTGGTATTCCTTTTCTGACTTATCCATCTGATTTTGAATATAGTATAGATGAGCTAACAACTCTCGAGTTTCCTTATTAGCAGGTGCAGTTTTGAGAGTTTCCAATAACACCTCTTCCGCTCGTTTAAATTTTCCGATCTTCATATAAGCTTTTGCCAGTGATACCCTGATGGTGGTTGAATGTGGATCATGCTTTAATGCATCCTGATATTCAAGAATACCCCGAGGGATATTTCCTTGCATCACCATCAATTCTGCATCCATAAAATAGCTTAATGCCTTTGGGTTAACCTCCTCTCTTTCAGATGTTGTTGAATCAATAACTTCCTCTGCTGTACTACTAACTGGAGTTATTTCAGGTACCGTTGAACATCCAAAAACAATAACAAGTATCGAGATGATTTCAGATATTAGCTTCATTTTTGTTGACATATTCATAAATTCTTCACGAAAAAAATTACCTTTACCCTCATGATATCACAAGGAATTTCACATATTTTATTCTTAACCAGATTTTGTCAAATATTAAAAATCAGGAGGTACCAATGGTCAAATATATCATGGTAGTTTTATTGATACCCTTAAGTTCCCTTTTTTGCCTGGATTCCTCTATTTATGCAGCAAGACGAAAGGCAGTTCGAGAACAGCTTGGTCCCAGTAGTATTATGATTATTTTCACCTCACCAGTTGTCATCCGGAATGGAGATGTAGAGTACGAATGGCGTCCGGATAGCGATTACTGGTATCTGACTGGACATCTAGAACCCAAAAGCTGTTTAATTCTCACAAACAAGCATTCTGATATTATTTGTGATCAATTCACACAAGAGCTTCTTTTTACTCAACCAAGGAACCCTCATATTGAAGTCTGGACTGGTAAGCGACTTGGAATAAAGGGGGTAAAGTCCACACTCAATTTAAATTATGTTACCACGTCAGATTCTCTCAAATACTATCTTGATGAAATCCTGCCTCAGGCTGATACGTTGTTTCTTAATCGAAGAATCCCTAAAGATGAATGTAATATCCCTGATTTCGTCAATGATATGATTGCCAATGGGACCTTTGAAGTCCTATATGCTGGAGAAATTATCCATCCACTCAGGCATATAAAATCTCAGAATGAAATCACACTGCTCAAAAAAGCAGTCGCTATCACAGGTCACGGTCTTGAACAAGCAATAAGACGAGTGAAACCGGGGTTAACTGAAAATCAAATTGAAGCTACAATTGAGTTTATTTTTCGGGAAGAAGGAAGTGAACGGACAGGATTCCCATCAATTATAGGATCAGGACCGAATAGTACCATCTTACACTACACAAAAAACGACAGGTTAATGCATAAAGGAGATATGCTTTTAATGGATGTGGGGGCAGAATATCAAATGTACACAGCTGATATAACAAGGACGATTCCGGTGAGTGGAAAATTTACAGAGGAACAGGAGGAACTTTATTTATATGTACTGGAGGCTCAAAAACTTGCCTTTGATTCGGTGCGGGTAGGAATGACTCTCATGGATGTGCATAAAATTGCCAAACGCTATCTGGATAATGTTGGTTTTGGTCAATATTTCATTCACTTTATTGGTCATTGGTTGGGGCTTGATGCTCATGATGCAGGTAGCCATAAAAGTAAGATTCAGGTAGGAACAGTTTTTACGATAGAACCGGGTATTTACATTTCATATGACGATACCACAGCAGACGAAAAATACCGAGGTATTGGAATCCGAATTGAAGACGATGTTCTCATGACGGAAAATGGTCCAATCTTGCTTTCAAAAAATATACTGAAAGATGTAAAAGATATCGAAGCGTTAATGCGAAGACGACCTAAGCGGAGAATGTAGTAGGTAAACCAACATCATTTCCACCAGCGCGTTTAATTTGATACATCGCTTTATCCGCCACTGCAATCAACTCCTGATCCGTTGTACCATCTGTGGGAAACTCTGACACCCCACCGGTGATGGTCATCCTTACCTGTATTCCATCTTTATCAAATAAATAATTAGCTATATTATTTACAACTCGCTTGCTGCTTTGGATTGTATCTTTAATACTGGCGTTAAGGAGAATAATTGCAAATTCCTCACCTCCATATCTTGCGGTAA
This sequence comes from uncultured bacterium, assembly GCA_964626495.1. Taxonomy (GTDB): domain Bacteria; phylum Fidelibacterota; class Marinisomatia; order Marinisomatales; family CAZVFT01; genus JACNLN01. The sequence goes on along the minus strand of CAZVFT010000006.1, from coordinate 27,069 downwards.
TATCAATATTTCGAACGCTTTGTTTAAGTACTTTTGCTGTTTCCTGCAGTACAAAATCTCCGTGTAAATGTCCATAAGTATCATTTATCCGTTTAAATTTATCAAGATCCAAAATCATCAGTACAAGCTTTGTTTGAAACCGATTAGCACGATCAATCTCTTCATTCAATCGCTCAATAAACGTACGATGGTTTAAAAGTCTCGTAAGACCATCATGTGTCGCCGACCTTTTAACAACAGAATAATCCTCCGACCATTTTAATATCTGACAAATATTGCTGCCAAATATTTCTATCATATGTAGATCATTCATTGAATACTGGTTGGGGTTGAAACTTTCCAGTATTAGAGAACCAATGGTATGAGAATTAACATTCAAAGGTATTCCAATAAACGACGTAAACGAATGATCGGGTAGATCACCTTCCCTGAATCTGCCCTTTACATCTTTTTCTAACAAAATATTTGGGGATCTAAACGGAATTCCTTCTCTTAAAACGTTCCCATGAAGAGATTCATCTAACAGTAATCTCTCACCTTTCTTATAATCTGCATTAAATCCATCCACAATTTGAATTATAAATTCATTCGGTTTTTTATCATCAATCAGTGTAAATGTTAACTTATCATAATAAAATGATCTTTTACAAAAATTTACGAATTTATCAAACAATTCCTCTTTTGTGTTGTCTATACTTATTTCTTTATGAGCTGATGTCACATCCATTAAAAATGAATTCTGTATCTTAAGTATATCCAACTTACTGGTATCCTTTAATGTTTTAGTAATCATCTGACAGAAATGTTTTGCTATTTCTTTATCATTTTCCTCAAATTCTACAAATCTTTCACCTTGAATAATCAAAACACCAATAATCTGGCTTTTACTGGATATAGGAGACATTAGTATTGAAGCACTATCAACCAATGTTACATTTTTATTAAAAATATGTTTAACATCTTCAAGCCCGGAATGAGGGGTATAAAAAGTTGGGCTATCCATGTTAAGGAACTTACTTCCAGCATCATCAGATAAAGAAATATCACTCGAAAATATAGACGAACCTTCAATCAAAGAAAAAGTCGTGTTAGGTGTTTTTTTTAAATATATCCCCACATTGAAATTCGAGTAATATGTAAAGATAAATTCAGTAACCGTTGCCAATCTACCTGCAACCTCACTCATTTTTATCTCGACCTCTTCATTCGGTAAGAGTATATCTTCATTCGTAAAACGCTGATTTTCTTCAGAATGCTGTTCTTCCTGTGATGATGTAAGAGAATATAATTGATAAAAAACAACACCAATAGTTATGACGATAACAAATTTCAATACGTTGAAAAAAGGACCTTCAGGGCTTGGATATACAAAAAGGATAAATAAAATGAATACGAAAAAAAGCGATAGGGTGATTCGAACTATAGGAATCTTTCGATACAAATCTTGTTTATACACAAATGAAAATTAATAAATTAAAAAGAGAAATAAAAGTATGTTAGTAAGAATCCAAATATATATCGATTCTATAAATATTATCGATTTTCAGTCGATTAGAGATGATTTAATTATCTTTCACCAGAATACATCGGATAAAAATGGATGGTGAACCATAAACTACCTCGGCAAGTAGAGCGACATCTTTTTCTGCCCGAGCAATAATCCATCAGAATGTCCTGCTAATTCGCCATCGTCCGTTCGAAAGTGTAGATGCATGTTTGTCGTGTGATGCGTGAAGATGCCGGTGTGCTCGGTTGAGTAGAACCCCAGAATTTCCACTGCACTGTTTTCCAAAGTACCGTAAAGACCTGATGTGCGGTGTTTCTCGTGTGTGTGTTCAATGTCGTCCTCTGGCCAGTTGATGACATGCCAGTCTAAGGAAGCAACGGTCCCCTTCAATCTAAAAGGAAAAGGTTGAGCTCGATCTCCGGCGACTTTTACCACGAACTGCTCAAGTTCTTCGTAAGTTTTTACATCGCTCGTAATGGGAGTTTCACTCCAATTGGCAACTTCCGTCCAGACCAAAAGTGCTGCTTTATGATTCCAATCTTCGCTTATGGACACTTCCCCGGAAACCTCACGGGAAATGACCGGCTGACCATCGAATATTTGAATCTCACCTTTTAGATTTTCCACGGCACCCAGAGCGTAAAGGTGCTGATGGTTTTGCAAAGTGTCGAGACTGGCTTTAGCTGAGAGATCCCCATTATGCATAAAATTACGTAGAGCACCGCGGTGTTGAACAATCGTATCTGAACTTTCACTACATCCAAAAATCAGGAGTAAAACAAATATGAAAATGGAAGATATTTTGAGTAAAGTCATAGTTTCCCTTTAATTATTCATACAGCTTTATACTTCACAGTCTGATTTTTCTGGCGTAGAACAAGCTCACAGGGTTGAATGGTTGAAATTCTTTTTTTCGTCGAACAGATATATGTTTAACTGGTTTGATTAAGTCTGGCTGCGTAGTTAAAATGATCAAAATACTTCTGCCACAGGAGATCTGACGATGAAAATTCGTTGTCTCCATAAAAGTAGTCATTAATTGCTTCTCTAAGTCTGGTAAGTTCCTTTAAGTGTGACTTAACGGAGACGAAGTCGATTGTAAAAGTTAAAAGTTCAAGAGCTCGATTGACTGCATTATGGGAATATTCTACATTATTTTTCTTTCGCCAATGGATTGCCCGGCTGATTTCGCTACCAATATTTGCCATTTGTTCAACGAATACCATTTTCGCCCAACGTTCCTTCGCAAGCTCTTTATGTTGTATCTTCATTACCACCTTTTTATCCACTTATCAGAAATCTTAACAATCTTCTTACGAATCATTTCATCTTCTATACCACGGCTAATATTACCTTGTGAAGGTCTCAAATTGATCATTGAATCATACTCGATAAAATCTTCTCCTTCCATTTCCGGATAGTAATTGATACCCCAAAGATAACTTTGTTTTGAACCATTTTCCAGACAGAGTGCCTCAAGGTCAGAATGCAATTCCGCATCAATAGCAACTATTTCCCGATCAACATCTACCACAGCTTTGACTAAATCTCCAAAACTGCCTTTGGCTATTAATAGTAATTCTTCAATTGTAACAGTATCGTTCAGTATTCTCAAGTGTTTAAAACTCCTACTTATTAAAACTACCTAACGAATATGTTATTAACCGCATTGCTCACAAGTAATGTTATAATTTATCCAAACATAATGAGGATTGGGGTTAAAATTGGGTTGAACTGATCCGGACTATTTTTAAATATTCCACAGCCCGAATTTACTTCTTTCTATCGGGACTGTAAAAGAAAAAGTGAAATACTGTTTTATACTGCTGTCTCTTCAATCTTCCCCATCATCCCATCATAAGCATTCACACCGATCACTTACATTTGTAATTGGTGAGTGGTAGATGGTAAGAGGTGGATTGTGAGTTTTAGCTGTCACTGAACCCAGAACGGGTCGGTGACGATGGGTACTACGCATAGCTATGGCGAACGTAGGGTGGTATTGTCTCAACAATGAATGGAAAAATGTTTGTTGGGATAGCCCCCGAATTCATTCGGGTGGTATCAAGTGGAATCCTCGCGTGGTCCCCTTCCTACCCACCCTTCGGGAGCAGGTGGGTCAGCCACTCATGGAGTGGACATAAATGCCATAACAACGCTTTTATCTCTGGCTATTATTGTATACAAATTCATTCCTCTAAGTCGGGAGCCCGATAGAACCTGTTCTACCTTTGACGGATCATTCAGGTAGAAGATATTGTGAAAAACCTTATTTCTTATCCTTTACCAGTCGAATTTTCCCTTTTAAATCGGGTTTTTGACGAATGGGTTTTTCACGGGTTGAGATCGAATCTTCCTCCTGTTCAGAAACCAACATTTCTTTTTCTCCAGTCGTTACAGAACGAATATTTTTATTTTTAACAGGATCGGAAAATTGATTTATGGTTGGATTTGGGATGGGTTGAGTAAAAGTTTGGGGAGATTTTTCTGGTATCAAACTTACAGCCAGCACCACAATAGCAACTACAGCGGTAACAAAAGCAAAGGCATATTTAGGTTCAAATCCCCATAGGTGTCTTCCATAAAATACTTTTGAGAATCTCCTTGCAGGGCGAGAAGAAACTGTTTCAATCTTTCTTTTAAGGTTATGGTTAAAATTCTCGGAAACAGTGAGTTTTGGCAGTTTGTTGAGGGCTGCTACAATAGTAAGGACACCTTCATGCATTTCGCTACATTGAGAACAGTTACTGATGTGCTCATCAAATTCTTTTATCTGTGTTAGTGAAAGTTGTTTATCAATATATTCAGATATTTTATCCTGACACTCATAACAATTCATCAAATGGTTTACCTCCTATTTTTTTTGACATCTTTTAGTTCCTGTTGTAGTTGTATTCTTGCTCGATTGATACGTGATTTTACTGTTCCCAATGGAACATCGAGTATCTTACTAATCTCTTCATATGAAAGTTCCTGAATATCTCGTAAAATTACAGCCGTCCTGAAATGGAGCGGTAAATTTTGAATTGCTCTTTGAATTTCCAATTCGGTGTACTGACCTTCTATTAGTGCACCAGATTTATCTTCAGTGGGGATATCATAATCCTTTTCCTCCCTTCCAATTTGACTGAGAAAAGATACCTTATGTCTTTTCCTCTTCCTCAATTCTGTTTTCGCCATATTAGAAGCTATTGTGTAAATCCATGTGGAAAATTTTGCGATGCTTCGATAGAAATGTTTATGAGTATACAATTTCAATAGCGTATCTTGAACTATATCTTCCGCATCATTAATATCACCCAAAAACCGCACTACAAAATTTATTAATTTATTTCTGTAGCGATTTACCAGCTCAGTATACGCCTGTTCATCACCTTCCTGAAACCGACGGATCAATTCTTCATCGGTATATGTAAATTGTTCATTAGCCATAACTGTGGGTAATTTGAAAAAGAAGTGGTATCAAAATCGTTCTCTCATCAATTCCTGTTGATTTTACTTTTTTATCAGCATCCCTTAAAAATCGGAAAGCAGGCTTGATATGCCCCTTTTTATACTTCCTTTTATAATTTGGTAACCTCTTTATGATTTCTCTGCTGAGCCATATTTTCTTCATATCCTTTTTGTGAAAATCTCCAGGAAGATGTCGAAAATACAATTCCTGAAACATTCTTGTTAACTGGGAAATTATCACAGAAATCTCTATCCCCTGCTGCAGCAATTTTTCTCCAATATGTACGGAAGTTGAAAATTCCCTTTTGCCCACTGCATCCAAAAGATGCCAGGGAAAGTAATTCCGATCCCACCCTGCATGCTTTAAAACAAGATCCTTGGTAATAAAATTCTCTTTATCACCAAGATCAATTTTTATTTTGTTAATCTCATTGAATATATGATACAATGAATCACCACTCAATTCAATAAGACTATCAATGGCCGCTTTTTCAGCCGACAATTGTTCGTGTTTTAATAAAATTTCCACCGACTCAAGCATCTTATCTGGAAATGGTGGGGAGGTATTTACACTTCCTATGATACTAGTTAAGTCCTTGATAAGTTTCGATCTTGCATCATATTTATCAATGATGATAATCAAACAATTTCCCTGGTTAGGTGATTTACAATACGCAAGCAGTTCCTTCCTTTTATTTCCTTTAATTTGTGTAGGATTCCTCAGGATGAACAGCTTGGTCTCAGCAAAAAGTGACACTGAGGTAAGTTCCGCTAAAATTGTCGTATAATCCGTTACTTCCGGTATCAATACAACCTTGTTAATCGGTTTACCCTGTGAAAAATATTTTTCTACGTGTTTTATGAAATAATCCTGTTTAAAAAAATCATCACCATTTAAAAAATATACAGGTGAAACATTACCAGCCTTAATCATTTCAATAGCATTTTTATAATTCATTTTCAATGTTAAGAGTCTGCTCCTAAAAAATATTTCAACCGATTTTTACGAAAACCATTAAAATGGTTATATTCGTGTAACTTGCTGGTAAACCCACGACTTTCCCGAAGGGATGACTTTGTCAAAGTCGTGAGTTGCCTTTACAAAACCAATCATTTTGAACCGTTTTACGTGTCCGGCTCTCGACGGAACGGTGTATTTATCAACAAATTACCTTTTCGGAGTACAATCATGTTAAGCTCTCTTTTTTATTCTACCATTAAATATACTTACTACGATGATAGTCAGTAAAGCAGTAAAGAAACCAGGAACTAAAGAATATAAAGTAGTTGATAAGGATGAATTCTCCCACAAAATTACGGAGACAAATCCAACAATCATACCTGATAAAACTCCATTTTTTGATGTTTTTTTCCACCAGAGTGATAAAATAAGAGCAGGACCAAAAGCAGCACCGAGACCGCCCCACGCAAAGAGAACCTTATCAAAAATGGATTTTGGTAAATTCGATAGCAAGATTGCAATAATTCCAAGACCCATTGTTACCTGTCTTGATACTTTAACAAGTTGCTTCTGACTGGCATTAGGTTTGATAAATTGGTGATAGATATCTTCGGACACGGCAGAAGTCGTTACCAGAAGCTGGGAATCTGCTGTTGACATCATGGCTGCAAGAGCGCCACTTATCAATATCCCAGCAAACCACGCAGGAAACATTGTCTTTGCCAGCTCAGGCATCATCATCTCTGGGTCTGTAAAATAGCCCCCTCCAAAATAACCCAAAGCTACCAACCCCATTAAAACTGCTCCACCATAAGCAAGAATAGCCCAGACAATTGCGATTTTTCTTGACGTTTGAATATCATCAGCGGAACGAATACTCATATACCGAGCCAGTAGATGTGGTTGTCCTGAATATCCCAATCCTACACCCAATCCACCTAAAATTCCACTGATTAATGTCCATCCGGAGCGATTGCCAGTAATGGACAATAGATCAGGATTGATGTTCCCGATTTTATCAACAAGACCTGACCAGCCACCAAGATGTCCCAGTGTAACGAATGGAAGTACCACCAGGGTTACTAACATAATCCACCCCTGGATAAAATCTGTCCACGCCACCGCAAAAAATCCCCCCATCAATGTATAAAACACGATGATAGCCGCTCCTGTCATTACACCGCTCATATGGCTCCAACCGAAGGTCTGTTCGAGGGATTTTCCCACAGCGTCAAACTGAGCTGCAATGTAAAACGCAAAACAGAAAGAAATGATGCCGGTAGCCACCAGACGAATCACAGGTTGATTTCCCCCATATTTAAGCTCAAAATATCTTGGAATTGTCAGCGCACCCAACTGTTCACTTTCCCTTCTTAACCTCTCTGCCACTAAATACCACGATACAATGATTCCCAGCACACACCCGATAGCCGTCCATATAGCCGGTTCTAATTTTGTCCCCGATGGGTCTCCCAATCCGCACGCGTATGCCAAGCCTGTCAAACCAAGCAACATCCATCCGCTTTCTCCCGATGCTCGTTCTGAAAACGCCACCACCCAGGGACCCAGTTTTCGACCAGCCAATAAAAAATCTGGCAATGTTTTTGTTCTTCGAGCACTCCAGATACCCACCATTAAAATCACAACTAAATAAAATGCGAAACCGATACCAATATCACTCATTTTACATTCTCAGCGTTAAAATTCCCATTAACAAACAATATATTCCAAACCAATGAAACTTACCTTTCATAAGAAGACTTAATAACAATTTTAATGCTAAAATTCCCACAACAAAAGATGTTGCAAATCCTGAAAATATAATCCATATTGATTCGCCCGAACTTGACACTGAGATAAAATCACGAATCATAAAAACCCCCGAACCAATCAGAGCCGGTATGGCAAGAATAAATGAAAATTTTGCTGCTTCCTTAGCGTGAATCTTCAACAACAATCCAGAACTGATTGTCATCCCGGATCGGGATACACCCGGTAAAAGTGCTATCGCCTGAAAGATTCCTACGATAATAGATTTCCAACCAGAAAATTTTGAGTAAGAAGGTTTTGCAAATTTAGTTGCTAAAAGGACAAAACCCGTAAATAAAAATGAATATCCAACAAAGTGAGGATTTTCAAATGCTTTTTCAACACTTTCCTTCATTGTTATTCCAACTATCACAATTGGAATCGTGCCAATGATTAAATAACCAACGTATTTCTGCGTACTCTTTTCTGGCAAAGTAACTATCAATTTGTGTATGTCCCTGAAAAATATGACAAGTATACTGAACAAAGTTCCAAGATGAACAGAGACTTCAAATAAAATCCCAGGTTGAGAAATTCCCATCACAGATTGGGTAACTACGAGATGTCCCGAACTGCTAATAGGCAGGAATTCGGTAACTCCCTGAATTACACCCAAAATAATTGAATCAAGAAATGTCAATGGTAATTACGCTGTTTTATGAAGTATCTAATGGTTATTTTATAGTTAAATTTTACCTTGACTGAGTTTTAGAAAACAGAAATTTCTTCCGACTTTATGTCCATCTCTTCGATATGAATGAAACATCGTTTCATCGCAACAGGAGCAGATATCCGTCTTTCGGATCTGATCCTCAGGAACTCCCATTGATGCTAATTGAACAATATTCGCCCTGATAAGATCGAGTGCGAACCCCATTGAGTTACGCTTGTAGAATTCCGGTTGAAATTGATAAGCCACATCATCCTGAACGGTGTAACAGCACGGCTGGACAGAAGGACCTAAAAAGATAAGCATTTTCTCCGGAGTGGCTCCCAATTCATCTGTTAATTTTTTAACTGCATGCACGGATATCTCATTAGCAGTTCCTTTCCATCCGGAATGAATTAAACCGATGGCTCGAATATCTGGTGAGTAGATAAAAATGGGAACACAATCTGCAATCTGAATGGATAGCACAACATTATTTTCATTTGTTATCAATCCATCACATTTATCCACATATCCCGGTCTGTTAATAATCTTAACGATGTTGGAATGAACCTGAGAAGGAATCGCAAGTTCTTTTGAGTTTAATCCCATCTCAACACCTGCCCGACAACGTTCTTCTTCCAAAGATGAACCTGTGGGAGGACGAAAAAATCCAATGGCAGCTGAGACTTTACGTGGAGCTATATTGCCAGAAAAATTACGTTGGATGAAAGATGTATTACTTTGAACGGTAAACCTCAGGGAGATTGGGGAGAGTGAATTAACAATGTATCACCTATGATCTCATTTACTTTAGTGAAACGGTTACCTTCAAAACGCAGGATATGAAGAGAAGAGTTTTCCCGGGGATTATGGTCTGTAAATGAAAATGGTTTGCTTATTCCCCGGTACGTTCCAGCTTGATCTAGATTTTGAGCCAGTGCATGCATAGTTATATTCTTTTGTAATCGGGATGCAAGAAACATAGCAATATCATATCCATAAAGTGCCATTTTTCTAAGTTCGTGATGTTGCAATCGATCTGATAACACAACCATAGCCTTATCATCTTCAGGAAAAATAAAATCTGTAAAAACAATCATCCCTTTTACATTAGGACCAATCATTTCCTGACTCAATTCATCTAAATCATACCAATTCATATTACCCAGCAATTGTGTATCAAAATTGTAGGAAGAAATTTGTGATCCCACATAGTTGATATCACCGGGATGAATCGGGATGAAGATACCATCAATACTGGACAATACAATTTTGCTTGAGTCTGAAGAAGATATTTCCTCCTCTTCGACTAATTCTGGAAAGAAATCCTCCTCAGATATCACAAGCGTTTGGTCAAGAGTATCAAACTGCAAATCAATAATCTCGACCTGATTGCATTGTTCTTCGAGCCTAAAAGCAACTTTTCGTAGTGCTTTGAATTGATTCTTAAGATCTACAGGAAGACCAGAATACCATTGAATATCCACGATATGAGCCCCCAGTTCATCAGCCTGTTCTACAAAACCATCTACAAGTTCTACTCCCAATCTTTCTGCGGGAGCTACAACCGCCACCGTCTCCAGTCCCAAAGAACGGATGGCATAGTCAGCAATATATTGTCCCCTTTTTATGAGATCCATATTCATTTGAAAAATAGATTCACCAAGTGTACTGAGTCCACTTTGTGTTGAAACTGGTACTAAAAGCGGAATCCCATAATGTTTCGCAGTAGAGACAGCAACCGTTGAATTCACCGTCGACAGGGGACCGACAATCGCCATTACATTGGGATTTCTGACCAATTTATCCACACACTCAATGGTTTTCAGGTTGTCACCCTCATTATCCAGCACCTCAAGAATTATATTTAATGACCGGGCTTGTTGAACTTCCACAATAGCTTGTTTCAATCCAAGAAGAAAAGCATTTCCCTCTTCCTCATTTGTTCTAGTCAGAGGAAGTACCACACCTAACACAATATTTCCTTCTGTTTTTTTATACGTTCTTTTCCTCAGTACATCATAATAGTCTCGAAACGATTTGGGAATTAAATTGATATCCATACGAAAAAGAGTCAGGGCAGCACCATCTGGATCACCATCCGCTATAGTAGCATCAGCAAGCATTAACGTTAAAATGGCTCGATTGGAGTGAACTTTTTCAAATGCAAGAAGATCAGTGATATCATCACGAGTTAAAAAACCGTTAGCGAGTTTCCTCAGCTTTTTGTCAATCTGCTTTTTCAGTTCTGGTTCAACTGTCACAGATCTGGCTTTGAGATAACTCTCAGCAGCAGTGCGATATCTTCCCTCCCTTATGAAAATATCTCCAAAACAGTGATACACATCATCCAGATAATTGCTATCAGAAAAATTGGTTAAAAAATTTCGACCGATTCTCTTCGCCTCCTCATATTTTTCAATATGATAGTTGCACTTCATTGCCATCAAATGGCTGGCTGTCAACTGTGAATTTTCCGAAATTGGCTTTTTCATCAATTGACGAAAGATTTCCAGAGCACTGTAAAATCGACCGACTTCATAGTGTTCCACTCCTTTATTGAACTGTCTGGAAGAACGATTCAATTCCATTTGGGTTATGAGGAAAGTTGAGTGATTTATTTCCGCTTTATCGGTCTGCCCACTACCAACTTGAGGTTGTGCAAAAACAGACGATAAAGAGAGGATACAGATTGATGTTCTGATCTTAATTTTGGTCATTGACCTACAATTTACTTAACTATTCCACAGTAACACTTTTCGCCAGGTTTCTTGGCTGGTCCACATCACACCCTCTTAATACAGCAAGGTGATAAGCCAGTAATTGAAGGGGAATCACCGCCAGTAAGGGAAAGGTAATTCGGTGAGGATTTGTTACTTTGATGATATGATCAGAAAGTGATTTAAGATCATCTGTAATTTGATCTGTTACTAATAAAATTCGACCATTTCGGGATCTCACTTCCTCAATATTAGAAAGGACCTTTTCATAGGTTTTGTCGTGTGGCGCCAGCACGACAATGGGCATTTTTTCATCTATAAGAGCAATTGGACCGTGTTTCATTTCCGCAGCGGGATATCCCTCCGCATGGATATAAGAAATTTCTTTCAGTTTTAAGGCTCCCTCCAATGCAACAGGAAAGTTCAGCCCCCTCCCGAGATACAGGAAATTGTCCACATCCAGGTACTCCTTCGCAATCTTCTCAATTTCTTCACTGGTGTTAAGTATTTGCGATACCGACTGGCTGATTTGAGTGAATGATTTTGCCACTTCTCGACCATCATTTATACTCAGCTTCCTCATTCTGCCAAGCATAAGAGCAAACATAGTCAGAACTGCCAGCTGGGCAGTAAAGGCTTTTGTTGAGGCGACACCGATCTCGGGACCCGCATGAGTGTAAACACCACAATCGGTTTCTCGTGCTATTGAGCTGCCGACTACGTTACAGATTCCCATCGTCAATGCCCCCACATCTTTTGCTTTGCGAACGGCTGCCAGAGTGTCTGCTGTTTCCCCGGACTGGCTGATAGCAATAACCACTGTTCTGTTATCTATAACAGCTCGACGATAGCGGAATTCCGAAGCATACTCTACATGCACCGGTATATTCGCATATTCCTCTAACAGGTATTTTCCAATAAGCCCTGCATGCCAAGAGGTTCCACAGGCAGTAATGTAAAACCTGCTCGCATTTTCAATCCGTGTTAAACAATCCTGAATTCCTCCTAAATGAGCGCTTCCCTCTTCAATCTGAATCCGACCTCGCAACGTATCTGTGATCGTATGTTCCTGTTCAAATATCTCCTTCAGCATAAAATGAGGAAATTCACCTTTTTCAATTTCTTCAATGGTCAGATCAATCTGAGTAATCTCTTTTGAAACTACTGTGTCTTTTAAAATATTTTTGATGGTATAACTATCCTTATTAACGATAACCATTTCACCTTCACCAAGATATAAAACATTCCGGGTATATTCCACGATAGGAGAAGCATCACTGGCAATAAAATACTCACCATCACCAACACCAAGCACCAATGGACTTCCTAATCGTGCTGCCACCAGAACCCCCGGTTCCTCTTTACACATCACAACAATCCCATATGCACCAACAATCTCCTGAAGAGCTGCCTGAATAGCATTTTGAAAAGACAGCCCATCTCGATTATATAACATCGAAATGAGCTGAACAATCACTTCAGAATCTGTTTCACTCGTAAAAGTGACCCCACGTTTCTCAAGCATCTGCTTAAGAACAGAATAGTTTTCAATAATTCCATTGTGTATCAATGATATGTTTCCAGTCTGGTCTGTATGTGGATGAGCATTATTATCACTTGGCTCACCATGTGTTGCCCATCGGGTGTGAGCAATCCCCATAGAACCACTAAGTCCCAAATCATTCACGAAATCTTCTAACGTCTTTACCTTGCCTGTTTTTTTCACCACATTCATTTCACCATTACGCATCACAGCAATACCTGCAGAATCGTAACCACGATACTCAAGCCGTTTGAGTCCTTTAATCAAAATGGGAACAGCATCTTTCTCACCTAAATATCCCACAATTCCACACATTGGATTTCCTCCTGTCTATATAATGGAACCCTTTTTAAAAGGGTTCTAATGGTTATTCCCACTCGATGGTGCTGGGAGGTTTTGAACTGACATCATATACCACCCGATTCACACCTTTGACTTTATTCACAATCTGGTTGGATATTTCACTTAATGCGTCAGCTGGCATTTTATACCAATCGGCAGTCATTCCATCAAGACTTGTAACAGCTCGAAGAGCGATAAGATTTTCGTATGTCCTCTTGTCACCCATTACACCAACCGTTTTTATGGGAATAAGAACACAAAATGCCTGCCAGATCTCATCATATAGTCCCCACTTTTTAAGCAAGTAAATGTAGATATCATCGGCTTCCTGAAGGATTTCAATTCGCTCAGTTGTGATCTCCCCGATGATTCTGACTGCCAGTCCCGGTCCCGGAAACGGATGTCGTGAAAGAATACCCTCGGGAATGTTCAACTCTTTCCCCACTTCACGCACTTCATCCTTAAAAAGTTCCGCAAGCGGTTCCACAAGTTTGAACGCTATATCCTCAGGGAGTCCCCCAACATTATGGTGTAATTTAATAACAGATGCCGACCCTTGAGACTTGCCACCACCACTCTCGATGACATCAGGATAAAGAGTCCCCTGAGCAAGAAATTCAATTCCCCCCTCACGAGCGGCAATTGACTCAAATGAACGGATGAATTCCTCACCAATAGTGGTTCGTTTTTCTTCAGGATTCGTGACTCCTTTCAACTTACTAAAAAAGCTTTTTGAAAAATCATACACTTCAACAGTTAATCCCAATCCGGGTTGCAGAGTGTTGGTTATGTATTGGGTCTCGTTTTTTCTTAATAAGCCATGATCCACAAATACACCCTTTAGTTGATCCCCAACCGCTTCATGGATGAGTTTCGCTGCTACTGCTGAATCCACTCCGCCACTAACACCACAAAGGATTTTCTCATTCCCAACCCTTTTACGAATCTCACTTACAGTTTTTTCGATAAAGGATGCAGGCGTCCAGTCTGGGGTACAGTGAGCAATATTAAATAAAAAATTGGACAGGATTTTCCCTCCCTCTGTTGTATGCACTACTTCAGGATGGAACTGGGTACCAAACATTTGACCATCACGTCTTTCAACAACAGCGATGACATCACTGGAAGATCGGGCAGTAACACGCCACCCATCTGGAATAGAGGTTACTGCATCACCATGACTCATCCATACCTGTGTTTCGTCAGAGATACCTTCGAGCAGATTGCTGCTGGATATATGATGAATTTTTGCAAACCCATATTCTGCGTACCCTTTTGATTCAACTTTTCCTCCCCAATGATGTACCATCAGCTGCAAACCATAACAAATTCCCAGTACCGGAATATCCAGCTCGAGAATTCGATCATCAAATTTTGGAGTGTCTCCACTGTATACACTGGATGGACCTCCAGAAAGTATGATAGCTTTGGGAGCAATAGTTTTCACTTCACTTATTTTAATCGAATGAGGAACGATTTCTGAAAAAACGTGATGTTCCCGAACACGACGAGTAATCAATTGGGTGTATTGAGCTCCAAAATCGAGAATGAGCACTGTTTGCCGACTATCTGTCATCAAAAAAAATATCCCAGGTTTTAAAAAATGTAAAACTTTCTTTATTAGTCAAATCATAATGGAGTGGTGTTACGGAAACAAACTTATCACGCAGGGCTATGTCATCGAGATCTGGATCTTCTTTTGGATGAATCAGATCCCCGTCCATCCAGAAGTAAGTTCTCTGTCTCGGGTCTACACGCCGATCAAATTTTTCGTTGTAATTACTAGCCCCCTGACAGGTAATTTTAATTCCCCGTACCTCTTCCTCAGGTACATTTGGCACATTAATGTTTAGAGCAGTTCCTTCAGGAAGACCATTTTTCAGCACTAATTCTGTAAACTTTTTAGCAATTTTAACGGCGTAGGAGTAATCAGGATTTACAAGGGTAGCCATGGATATTGCGATTGCAGGAATACCCAGTATCACCCCTTCGGTTGCTGCTGACACCGTACCAGAATAGAGAACACTCGTTCCGATGTTTGCACCGGGATTGATTCCCGAGACGACGATATCAGGGGATTCCTCCAGCAATGCCTTAACAGCAAGTTTGACACAATCCGCCGGCGTGCCTGCCACGGCATATCCGGTGAATACATTACGCCTAGAGATTTCCTTTATTCGGATTGGATCGGAAATGGTTATGGCATGTCCCACGGCACTTTTTTCCGCTTCAGGAGCTACTACAACAGTTTGTCCCATTTCTGCCATAGCCTGCTGAAGGACAAAAATTCCCTCAGAGTAAATACCATCGTCATTCGTCACAAGGATAAGAGGTTTATTCATTGGTCATGTCCGTCAGGTGGCGGATAGGCTCTGGACTGGTAAGAAGTTTCCTTAAAATCTGCAAAATCTATAATTTTTGTCAATGTTTCTTTAAGGTCCTTTCGATGAACAATATGATCTATAAATCCTTTCTCCAATAAAAACTCTGCCCTCTGGAAGTCTTCTGGGAGATCTTGACCGATAGTCTGTTTGATGACCCTCGGACCGGCAAATCCGATGAGAGCACCGGGTTCAGCAATAATAACATCTCCTAACATAGCATAACTGGCGGTAACTCCACCGGTAGTAGGATCAGTTAAAAGAGAAATATACATCCCCCCTGACTGGGAATAAAGAGCAAGCTTCGCTGATGTTTTTGCCATCTGCATCAGGGAGTATGCACCCTCCTGCATACGGGCACCTCCGGATGCTGAGATGGTAATCAGGGGTAAAGATGCCTTGCGAGCATAATCAATCGCTCTTGACATCTTCTCTCCAACAACAGATCCCATACTCCCGCCAATAAAAGAAAAATCCATGATAGCCAGTACAATCTTATGATGGTTCGTTTGAGCCACTATGGTTGTCAATACTTCCTTCTTTCCTGTCTTGATCCGTGTTGATTCTAACTGATCTTTATATTTCTTTTCCGCTTTAAATTTGAGGGGATCCACAGATACCATATCCCGATTCAATTCATCATACAAATCACCGTCGATAATCATTTTTATATAATCTTCTGATTTTATCCTGAAATGATACTGGCACCTGCGGCAGACCCAGAGTGCTTTTTGCAGTTCCCGTTTAAAGAGAATTTCCTCGCACTTGGGACACTTCTCCCACAATCCATCTGGGATGGACTTCTTTTTAGACGTCTGAAACTTTGCTTTTTGTCTTTTAAACCAGACCATAAACTACCGGTGAAAATTTAACGTTAAATATTATCCTCACATATTGAAACATCATCGTACTCCAACATGTTTTTGAATCTTGAAATGCGAGATATAGTTTGGCTCAAGCTGATAAAATTTTTCTATCTTCCAAGTCTCAAATCTGCTCAAAGCTAATTCGCCAACAAACTGTGAAGAGGGAGTAACAGTCTTTACAACATTGTCAATGTTCATAGTTTCAAGAAATGTATTACATCCATACTGACATAGAATCTCACCTTCTTCTATATCTTTGATAAAAACATCCCATTTTTCAGATCTGGCTTCACAAAGTTCGCAAATTTTCCTCTCTGAAACATCAAATCTCTGGTGATAAATGAGATCTTTGTGAGAGTGAAGTACAGAAAGTACCTTCCCATTGTCAATTCCTGAACCCCATACTAACGTTTGAAGAGTTGGTACTGTAATCAATGGGATATTCACACTAAATGCAAGTCCTTTCGCATAGCTTAAACCAATTCGTAAACCAGTAAAGGAACCCGGTCCAATGGATATAGCAATACCACCAAGATTGGATAATTGAAATTTGTATGTTTTTTTTAATTCCCTGTAGTTTAATGGAAGCCTCTCAGCGTGTTCCCGATTCAGTTCCCTTTCCTCAAGACCAGCTAATTCCCCATTGTGAAAATAAGCTAAACCACAGACATTTGTTGCTGTTTCGATAGCCAGAAGGTTCATTTCAATTTTCCCTGACTAATCTCAATTTTTCTAAGATCCGGGTTATTTTTTTTCATCAAAAACGTAACATTCATAACATTATCTGGTATCAATTCGGGAAATCGATCTGCCCACTCAATAACCGTAACACCTTCACCGTAAATATAATGTTCAAATCCAATATTTAAAATATCAACAGGTTCTTTAATCCGGTAAAAATCTATATGGTATAGAGGGAGTCGACCACTAAATTCATTAATAATTTTATATGTAGGTGAACTTACATTTTCTTTTATGTTCAAACCGTTCGCAAGTCCCTGCACAAACGTTGTCTTCCCACTTCCTAATTCTCCCACGAGAGCTATCACATCCCCAACTAATAGCGGGAAAGCAAATTCTCGAGCAAATTCCCGGGTTTCCTCAGGAGATCTGGTAATGACAACTTTCTTCTTCATTATTTACCTGACAAAATAAATGTGGGAACCAGCATCTCATCCAGAGAAATACCTCCATGTTGAAAACTGTTTTGAAACAGTCGTATATATTTACGGTACTGGGTGGGAAAGACAAGATAGACATCCTCCTTTGCGATAAGGTAGTTGGTTCCTGTAACCATTTCCGGTAGGAAATAGTCACCTGGCTGTTTAATGACAAGTGCTGATCTATCAGAACAGTTCAGATTTTTTCCGTACTTGTACCGAACACCAGAAGAAGTTTTTTTATCTCCTGCTACCTGAACTCCCTTCTGAACACGGATGCTACCGTGATCACTGGTGAGAATCACCTTATAATCAGTTTCGCTCAATACTTTCAAAACCTCATATAACCATGAATTTACAAACCATGATTTTACGATGGAACGGTATCCTGCCTCGTCAGGCATCATCTCCTGAAGAATCTCTGACTCAGAACGATAATGAGCCAGGAGGTCTAAAAAATTCACTACTAACGCCATCAGCGAAGTATCAAGGTAGTCAGTAATTCGGTTTAATAAATTCCTACCCTCTTTTGCCACACTAACTTTTTGATACTTCACAGATAAATTCCCCAAGCCATAAGACCGTAGAGCCAGCGCAAGAAGGTCGCTTTCAAAGCGGTTCATACTAAATTCATCTTTCACCATTGACTCCCACATCTTAGGATACAATTTTTGGATTTTCCCAAGATGCTTACCACTGAAAATGGCATTCCTGCAAAAGGGTGTGGCAGATGGTAATAATGACAGATGAAAATCGATATCCACATTAAAATATCTCTGGATTTCCGGTAAAATAGTCATCACCTGATCTAATCTAAAACAATCTACCACCAGGAGAAAAACCCTTTCTCTATTCTTAAGGTAGGGTACAATGAACTTATGAAGTACATCGGTTGAGATTGGAGGACGATTCTCAATATCTGAGTGAAGCCAGTCCAGATAATTTTCACTGACAAACTGCGAGAACCGATGATTACAGCTCTTCAATTGTTCATTTAACACAGAACCAAGACCTGTATCTTTCCTCTTGTCCATTTCAATTTGCCAATCTACCAGTTTCCGATGGAGAATCCACCAATCCTCAACAGTCATATCTCCAGATAAAACAGTCTCAATTTCCTGGAAGTCTTTTAGATAGTCTGATGTAGCTTTTTCATCAAGGATTTTTTCTCCTTCGAGTACTTTTTTACAAGCAAGAAAAATCTGACTTGGATTTACTGGTTTCGTTAGATAATCTGCTATCTTTTCCGAGATGGCTTCATCCATCAACCACTCTTCTTCACTCTTCGTAATTAAAATCACTGGAATAAGAGGTCGAATGTCATTAATCATTCGTAGGGTAGTGAGCCCATCCATACCCGGCATTATCTGATCAAGTAATACAAGATCAAACTGCTCATCTTGTTCAAGCGTAGAGATGGCATCGTGACCGTTGTTTATTTCCACCACATCATACCCCTTCTCCTGAAGATAAAGTAAGTGCGGTTTCAACAGATCTATTTCATCGTCTACCCAGAGAATTCGTCCTCTCATAGTATTACACCAATCCTTTTCATTTTGATAATTAATTCAATTCTTACAGTAAAGTTAGAAAGGATTCTTCAGAGAACAAACGATTGCAGTAAAATTACACTTGATATTGATAAGTGATCATTGCATAATAAACAATTTCAGTGTCGTAAATATAAGTCTATGAAATTGTGTCAATCTGAAATACAGAAAAATCATAATATGATTCTGTGGAAAAAATAATTACTCAATTTATAAATATTATCCTTTCAAGTATATCTTTAAGAAAGAGAGTATATCACTATACATTAAGTATACTTACCAATTGTTTTAACATTTTCTATTTCTTTGTTAATGTCCAGGAACCATCCCAATCATCTCCGGGAGGGTTGGCTTTAAAGTGATCACAGCGTTTGATATAAACCTGGCTTGGGTTTGTAAATCGACCGGGAAACATATCTTCTAATTTATCAGATACCCCGAATGCTTCAATAGCTGCGTCCCACTTCTGAGATAGATAAAGTTCACGTGCTTCATGAAATGCCTCCAGTAGGTTTATTTCTTCTGTATTTGTTTTACCTGTTTCCGCAATTAATTCATACACATCAATGGGTTCTTTCTTTCCTACTAGAACAACATAATCTAAATGACGCCAGATAAAATCATCTTTCACCGTTTCATATGTAGTATTACTTACCTGATTGTAGATTCCATATTGTTTTGCAGAAGATTCCAGCCTTGCAGCAATATTTACCACATCACCCATCATAGTGTAATCCATACGATTTATAGACCCCATATTCCCCGTAACAATAGAGCCAGTAGCAATACCAATGCGTACTCTCATATTGTGAACAATCTCGGGCCATTTATCATCTTCAGATTTCCACTTTTCACGTAATTTCTCCAGTTCCACCTGCATCAAAACAGCGGTAAGACAGGCATAATAGGCATGTTTTTCCACAGGAACGGGAGCGCCGTAAAAAGCCAGAATAGCATCTCCTTCATACTTGTCAAGAGTCCCTCTATTTTCCATTAGAATATCAGTCATGGAAGTCAAGTACTCATTCAACAATTCCACCAGTTTTGTAGCAGATAGTTTTTCGGAGAATGTAGAGAAACTCTGAATATCAGTAAAGAAGGCGGTTCTCTCTCCTTCATCACCTCCAAGTTTCGGTTGCTGCTTAGATTCATACATTTGATCGATGAGTTCAGGTGAGATATACGTGCCAAATGTATTTTTTAAAAATCTCTTATCCTTTTGCTCTACAATAAATCGGTACAGCACATTACTGGTATAAGTAAAAAAGAGTCCAAAAATTGGAGCAACAACGGGAATAATCTTTGATTCTCCTATTCCAGGAGTGTTTATGAATATCCAATCTCCCATCCTATTGATCCAACTTTCAGGTAGAATATTATGTAATAAGGACTTTAGCAACCACAAAAAATCAGCAGTAAAAGCCCCTAATGCAAAATTCAAAAAAACCAATACGACGAGAATGATGGATAATCCAGCAAAAATAGGATTCATCAATAATAGAAAAACAAAAGTTAAGAAAGAAAATACAGTAATAAGAAGTGTATGTGAAAAGTACGATTTATTTGACCACCCAATTTCACTTCCTAACACAGAAATATAATTCCGGTCAAGGATTGTTTGTATGGCATTTGCATGAACCTCCACTCCCGGCATCAGTTGTTGTTGTCCTGCATAACTATAATAGGGTGTCCGCTTAATATCATGAATAACCTCTACTGATATTCCAATAAGAACAATTTTATTTTTAAAGGGACTTTCTCCTATTAATCCATATAATGGACTGTCTTCCATAAAGAACTCCATCCAGTTTGTATCCTCATCCTCATTTTTTAGATCCACATCTATCACATCAATCACATTTGAAAGTGGATATCGATTGAAGGTTTTCCAAGCCTTATTACCTTGAAGTTTCGCACCTGACGGAGGACCGTAATAATTAATCATAAAGGAAGGTTCTTCACCATAAGTAGGAATAATTTCTGTTCCGAACTGAATTTCACCTTTTTGCATATCTCCAGTCAAAACAAAATCATCAGGAAAATTCCGATATTCTTTAATGGCTTTCATCGCTAAGGTTAAATACCATTTACCCGGTTCATGAGCCATTGGGTAATAAATATAATATTGTCGAATAGATCCATCTATATCCTGATCTTCACTAACCAAACCGGTTACCGGATCTGCGGATAGGAGAATAGAATTGGGATAAGCAACGTACTGAGGTGGAATGCTGGTGGGTTCATTCACGATTTTTGATGCAAGAATGACAGACATCCCAGCATCCTGAGCTTCCTGTATCGCCTGTGAAAAAACACTGTCTCCATGAGCAGGCACAAGTTCACTTAAACCACGTTGCCCGAGTTCCTGACTAATTTCCTTTAAATATTCAGATTGACGATCGGGAGAATCAAACTGAATATCGAAAACCACTACCTTTGCACCGGCACGGTATAAATTTCTGAGGACTAAAGCCCATACTTCACGTGGATATTGCCAGGTCCATGGAACTAATCGCCAACTCTCATCATCTATATCAATAATAACCACATCGAGTCCTTTATCCCATTTCCCATTTCCAACATCCTTAAAAGGTTCTCCTTCATCCCGCTTCCCATTACCATTCTCATCTTCAAAAGGTTCATCCTTGTCCCAAATGTCATTTCCCAAATCATTGAAGGGTTCACCTTCATCAAACTTCCCATTTCCATTAAGATCCTCAAATAATTCAGACTCTTTTGGAATAGGATCTTTGGCATTCCATCCAGATAGAGGACCACGCATACGGAATGCAAAATCAACAGTTTTTAGTTCTAGATAATCAAATACGTGTACCCGGTGTAAAAGTAAAACAAATATTATTGATCCAATTGTAAAACCAATTCCAACAATGTGTTTTTTAAAGAATTTGATAACTCTATTCATAGCTTAATATTCCTCTTGATCTAATGAACTATTGACTAAATTTATCCCTCAGCTTTAACTGAGTCTCATATTGTTCTCTCTATAATCACATTTTTTCTATCGTAACATAAACAATGGTTATGATGGATATAAGCAGGTTCATACTGCAACAGAGTTTTGATAATTCAATGGTACCAAAGTTATCATTATCATACTTTGTGAATAATTAAAACAGATAATTCGCCGAAAATTTCAATGCAAATGTTCCAAGTTCAAACTTATTACCAGATTCTTTTACCTTTACTAAAATAGAACAGCGAGATGATAACGATTCCTTTATTTTATAATCTACTCCTCCGTTCATGCCATAATTGACATACTTCGAAGTGCCTTTTACCGTCAAATAAGATACACCTCCTCGTAAAGTAAGTCTGTTTGTCCAAAGATTGTAAATAGCGTTATATGTTAAATTTGTTATTTGGGTTTTATTTTCGATAACATCGTCTCCGGTTACTATTGGGGGTAGCTCTATAGTATAGCGAAACAAATTGAATGAGGTCTGCAGAGGGATTGAGTATCGACTTGAAAATGCCAGACCATATGATTGTGATTCAACATTATTATTACTTCCATCCAATCTCATGTCTTCTAAAAGATCTGTGACAGCCATAAAATTAAATGACAAAGATAGATTTTGTTTTGTTTTCTGACCATGAATAGGAATATTGATAGAAAATAGTGAATTCCTTGTCCGGGAATCCTCACGAAAATCCTCATACACAACGTCATCGGTATATTCGATTGTATCCAGTTCCGTCTTATTATTCGTTCTACCAATACTCTGAAAATTAAATGTAAATGATGGTAGTCCAACCCCAGGAAATAGTGAAAAACTGGTATTGAACGTATTTTGTGAATAGGGATCTTTCACTGACTGAATTATCCTGTTATTACGATGTTGGTATGATAAGGATATTGATAACTTGTTGTGAAGCAGTCGTATTCTATCGGTGATATTGAATTCCCGTATATTCTGTGGGAAATATGGATTAGGCAGAGAATAAAATTCAGGGCCAATCTGAGAATACCGAATCTGCAGTAAGTTATTGTAATAATATGTCCTCATTTTCAAATGGAATGCAGATGAGGGCATATTTATAATAGCTGCGAAACGGCTTTCTTCATATAGATATGGATCGATTGGAATGATTGGAACCAGGAATTGATTCACCACAAGCAAATCTTTTATGTCAGATGGTTCAATTATATCATCAAGATCATATATGCCTGCGAGGAAACCATCAGTAGAGTCATCGAGAATAGTATCGAGTTGTGTTTTTGTAAGTGTACCAGGCCAGATATTCTTATTTAATAAGCTCATCGCCCACGCTACATCAAAGATTAGTCGTTGGTTATCAAATGACATTCCCATATCGAAGCCAAACACAATATTGTCCTGAGGATGATTACCACCCCACTCTTTTGAAGGTAATTCATAAGATGCTACACCAGTAATAGCTTCCTTAAACTTTGAAAATGTATAGGTCCCTGAGTCAATTCCAACGATTGATATATAATTTTGCCAATTAGGTATATAGAATTTCGCATTATCAACATCTCTGTTAATTGACCAAGCTTCATCCTTAGTTTTTTGAAAGTTAAAACCAAGTCGATATCGATTTCTATAATTGAGACTAAACCTGTAAGCTTGCATAAACCGTCTGAATGTATAACCAAGTCTGTCCAGATAATATATGGGGATCAAGTCACCTTGTGATGTTGTGTCCAATTTTATATTTGTAACCCGGTAAATATCATCCACATCTTTCGGATCTCCCTGAATATCACGTTCCAATTCACCGTTGACTAATTGAAATCTGACCCAATCTAAATTAACATCAATACCATATCCTCTCACTCGTTTTCCATGAATTGTATAGGGAGATAAAACAGGGGTAAAATCACCGAGTTGAATGATAAACTTTTGTTCTGACCGTAAATCAAGTGAGTATCGGTTTTTAGCTTGTTTCAACGGACTTTCTTCTGTGGTCAATCTTAAATCTCCACGAAAGCTTAACCAGGGCCAGCCCCCCTTTAAATATGCGGTAGTTTGAGCAATTCCTAAAACTTCATCTCCTACTTTATCGAATGAAAAATCAGTTTGTGCATTCCCAGAATAACTGAATTCTTCAATGGGTGAAACGATTTTTACTTTACGTTCTACCACAAAAAATGACCAAGACACAGGATTTAAATATACACCATAAACATCTCTTAACTGAATCTTTGCGACATGATATCCCGACTGAATCGATTCAGGTGAATAAGTAACGATATCAGTAGTAACAGCTGAATATGGCGTTACATCCACATCATCAATAAATAATTTGATGGATGAAACATCAACTCTCTTTACACTAAATAAGGACACGACAACTAACAGCTCATCAGAATACACAACCTGATCTTCTACAGGACTAATAATGAGGATATCGGCTTCATGTAATGACTTTCCCTGATCTTTTCTACCTCCTATAAAAGCTCTACCCTCTCTCTTCTCCGGCAACACAGGCAATAGGAATGGCGACTTGAAAGGATCTTCATCTGGATATCCCAAGACTGAACCATCTGCAAGGTCAATAACCAGCAAATATTCAATACCATCAGACTTCACATGAATAGAAGGAATAACTCCAAGCCAGTAACCTGCTTCAAAATTCATAATTACTTCCAGGTAGCTTGTCTGCCCCACGGTACGGTGAAAAAGTCTTGCTTGATTCACCGGGATTTCTCCTTCAACTATACATCGAATGTAAACAGGTTCTCCTTCGTGAGAAGGTGACTCAGGGGGAATATGTATTAGGGTACTTCTTGGAACCTGACTACTGGAAAATAATAAAGAGATGTTTAGACAGAATAGAATATATCTCAATAAACGATGATTCACAGCTCATCAGTAAGATTTAACAAATCCAAAATATTAATAGGACAATGTGAGAAGCCGGTGTTATCGGTATTGTATGATAATCTCTTTTTCTTCACCGTCAATATTTTCTAGTTTTATTCGCAATTCATTTATTTCAATTGTTTCTTCACCTTCAAATAATGGAATATTTGATGGGTTTGTTATACTCACATTCAGTGAACCGTTTCGCAGAGAGGTACCTGTTTGATTAGCAAGCACCTGAATGGTTTTTCCCGATATTAAATTTTTCAACTCGACAATTCCCTCGATACTAAATACCTGATCCCCAATGACGGGATCTGAGACCAAGTAAAATACAGTCCCCTTAACAGAAGCAACAGATATGGGAGTTGAAATGACGAAATCACCTTTTCTTTCTTTTGGAATGTCAGCTTTAAGGATACCTGCTGTTAAATCAACGATTTTGGAAATGCCCTCTCTACTGCGGGTCCCTCTAATTTCCAAATCCGTATTCTCTTTGATTTTGAGTTGACTTTTATCGTCAAGATACACCATAGTAAGAAATCCGTTCGTTCCTGTTCGAATTTTATCTTTATCGAAGAGAACGGTAGGAGGTTTAACCGGTGAGAATGACTTTTTCTCATAGGATTTTAATTCAGCAATTCCACGTACTTTCGTTGTCACTGCTACTTTTTCCCGTCCTAGTAACAAACTGGGAAATAATAGTATCCACAGCAATTCGATAGTGACAAGGAGAAAAAAACTATTATTTATTATACGATTCATAATTATTCGATAGTCACATTCAATAAGGTTGCTTTCTTTTCAGCTATTTCACCAAGGAGCTGCAGTACTGCATCTGATGGTACGTTAACGCCATCAATTATGTAATCTCCTGTAGGTGTAAAGCCAACTAGTGAACCATTACTTCCAAAATAGGAGTTAAATTTCTCCTCATCAAGAACATCTCTCAGTTGTTGTAACACAGGATGGAACGTTTCGTACTTAATTTCCTCCTTAACAAAATATTCTGCAATTTTAAATGCCCAAATTGGACTCATATATGTATTAATCCCCTCCGTAGTCGGAAGATCTTTTCTGATCTGCCAAACATATATTTTACCAAATTCCAGATCAATAGTACCGTCTGCTGGATATGGAAATGTCGTAGTCACACCAACGGGCTCCCATCCCCGAGTTTGGTCTATTGGGAGTGTCGTAACATCCTCAATTGCTTCATCCAGTGATGTATGGTCAGTGGGTATAAACTTTGCGACTCGAATAAACGACTCGCAATTAGAGCATGGTTCTGTTTCCCATTGAAATACTGGATAGATGGTATAAACAAGATTAGTACTGGTATCTTCTAGTGCTCCTCCAGGAGAAATGAGATTGATAGACGTAGGAGATGTTACAATTATTTTTTCAGTCTCCATATCCGTTTCCGATAGAGAAGATTGAGTGTTTCCTGTCTGTATCCCAATCCTAAACGTATATTCTCCATCGGGTAATTTTCCACGTGTAATCACAGAATTCAGCAAATTTTCATATTCTGAAATATCAAGTTGATCAATAATATGTACTCCTATCTGTACCTCATTTCCATCCATATCATAAATTGCTGTAGTTTCAGTAGTCAAGTCACGATTATCAATCAATATATCATTAAATAGTTGGAAAGGATCGGTATTTACTTTCAATACCGTTGTTTCGTTAGAAATTCCAAGGGCTGGTGACTTTACAGTCATTTCAAACTCAATTTTGACAAAAACTCCATTTACTCCATAGTCACCAGATTCCTCAGCTAACCGAAATCGGAATAGCAAAACATCAGTAGTACCAGTAGTCAGATCGATACTACTCACGTAGTAGGTTACATAAGGAACAAAGCCCGGTTCAGGTAGCAATTTCACAGACTGGCTATAAGAAACAACAGGTATAATTAATACCAGTAAAATTTTTTGAATTATAGTCCTGATAACTAACCCCAAATAATTCCTAATTGAAAATTATTAATTTAATTCGATTAATAGTGATGTTATTCACACTATGAAATCGAATTCATATAAGTTCAAATGAAATTTAGGAGTCTTTGCAGGGGATGTCAATTTAAATCAATAAAACAATAAATACTTTTTAAGAGCCAAATTAGTAGGACTAATAAAAAGTATTGGACAGTATCAGCAGTCAAATTTCAAAAACAAAATAAATCATAAAAAAAGAAATCCCCAGACTAAAATAGTCCTGACTTCCGCACATTTTCGAAGTAAAATGTTAAGTTCAAATATAGTATAAGT